>JBIKUM010000156.1:0-7140 GCA_044347585.1 Terrimicrobiaceae bacterium | reverse complement strand
GAGGGAACCCTCATCGAATCCAGCGGCCCTGTGAGCATGACGCAATTTCTGCTGCTCAGCAGTGCGGGAGTCATGGCGGCAAACCAAAGCCTGCTGGGCAACTGAGCTCAACGCCGATCGTCACTACTCGGGAGCGCGTGTTTATTTTGCGACTTGTAAGTCGTAAGTCATAAAGCATAATGTTTCATCATGAGGATTACCCTTTCTATACCCGATGCGATAGCTTATCGGTTTCAAGCGGCAGTCCCCGCTCGACAGCGCTCGCGCCTCGTAAGCCGTCTCTTAGAAGCCAGCTTGGCAAGTCACGAGGACGCTCTTGCCGCAGCTTGTCGGGCAGCCAATGAGGACAGGGAGCTTGAACGCGAGATTGATGACTGGCAGGCATTTGATGATGGAGAAGAAGTGCTATGACACGAGGAGATGTCTGGTGGGTGGCGCTTGATCCTACCCAAGGCTCGGAAATCAAGAAAACGCGACCTTGCGTTGTGCTCACGCACGACACATTGAACAGACTTCGCAAAACAGTTGTCGTAGTGCCTCTTTCCACCGCAGCCAAGCCCCATCCGCCAATCACTGTTGCCGTGACTTGTCAGGGGCAGGCAGCCGTTGCCGTGATCGACCAGATTCGCGCTGTTGCCAAGCACCGGCTTCAGTCCAAAATGGAAACCCTATCTGCAAAAGACTTGGCGGCAATTACAAGAGCTATATCTACTATTCTCGAAATCCGATAGATCGCCCTTTCCCCGGGGAGATTCGCCAGAAAATATCCCTTGACGAGTCGCACGCAATAACGCACGCTTTTGCCATGCAGACAATCACAGCCACCAAAGCGCGATCCATGATCTACAAGCTCATTGACGATGCTTCGGACTCTCATGAGCCCATTCAGATCACTGGCAAGCGCTCCAATGCTTTTCTCGTTGCCGAGGACGACTGGCGTGCCATTCAGGAAAGCCTGTATTTGGTTTCGATTCCCGGTATGCGGGAATCCATTCGTTCCGGACTTGCCACTCCAGTCTCAGCTTGCGCCAAGAAGCTTGATTGGTGAAATACCTCCTCGTCTTCACCAAGCAGGCGCAGAAGGACGCCAAGAAACTCGCGAGTGCTGGTCTCAAACCCAAGGCACAAACTTTATTAGATATTCTGTCGGATGATCCTTTCCGGAATCCCCCACCCTACGAGAAGCTCATCGGCGATCTTGCTGGAGCTTGCTCCCGAAGAATCAATATCCAGCACAGACTTGTTTATCAGGTGCTCCAAACGGAGCGGGTGGTGAAAGTGTTGAGATTGTGGACTCATTACGAATAAAAACCAGAACCGCCCCCCCCAATCCCTCACCGCCACTCGTGCTTCGGATATTGGCGCTGGAGCTGTTGTTTCAGGCTGGGGTAGGTCTCGGTCCAAAAGGATTTGAGACTGCGCGTCACCTGCACCGGACGGTGGCTTGGGGCCAGGATATGGAGGGTTAGCGCATGGCGGCCGAGTGCGATTTTGATATCGTCTGCGACTCCGTAAAAATCTTGGATTCTGGCCGAGAGGAACGGATCCGCCGTCTCGGCATAAGTCACCTTTGCTCGGCGTCCACCGGGAAGCTCGATTCGCTCGGGAGCGTGTTTTTCGACGAATTGCTGTTGCTCCCAAGTGAGGAGTGATTTCGCACGGGGCAGGACAGACGCGTCTTTGATGTCGCGATAGCAAACCGCACCATCACAAACCAAGAGGATGATATGGTGCCGCTCGTCCTCGCGCATTGGCGGAAGGTTTTGCTCGGGGCAGAGGCGCGTGAGGAAATTGACGCGGTGGAGCCACTGCTCGACGGCGTCGTCCCAGGAATTCAAGCGCAGGTTGTCTTCCATGACCTGCTCGGCGAGGCACGAGGACGCGGCTGGGCCAGGTTCGGCGTCGCGGTCGCGATTTTCAAGGATCAGGTCACGAAAGACCTTGGCCCGCCTCACAACAACGCGGTTCTGGCTTTTGTCGAAAAAATGATCCGCCTTCTCCGAGAAATCCTGCGGGAACATTTCGCGGAGCCAGGCTTCTTGGATTTCCGTGGCGAGGCTGAGAAGGACGCGAGCATCGCCGTCACGGCCCTCGATTTCAGCAATCTCAGCGGCGACGAGGAGGGAACTCCCGGTCGCCACACTCTGCCGCGAAAGAAGCCCCCTGCGGCCATGAACGATATCGCAGACGAGTGTGCCTGTGCCACGGCGCACGGCCACCTGATCTGCAAAACCCGCCAGCACGCATTTGGCGATATCAGAGTCATTGGGAGGTGTATCCTCAAGAAGCAGAGCCTCGGCGTGAGCGATGTCGAGGAACTGCTCGAAAAGCTTCGCCACCTGTCGGGCGGAGTCGGAGTGAATGCCAAGAGTGCGGCATTCGTTCATTCGAAAATCCCGAGACCGTGCCCACTCGAAGACACGCATCAGAACAAGGAAGTCGGAAGTGCCACCGCTGAAGATTTCCGCGCGTTCGTCCTCTATTTTTTTATCCACCCTCAGCAACATCGAGCGGGTCTGAGTGATCGCGGCAATGAGGGCCGCTGAACGGACACAGCCAAGTTCCTCGGCAGCGATGAACATGCGGGCATAGCGGGGATGAACCGGGAAATTCAACATCCGACGGCCGATGTTGGTGATGTCACCAACGGAATCCAGAGCGCCTAAATCGCGAAGGAGTGTCTCCGCCCGGTCGAGCGCTTGGGCTTCGGGAGGCTCGATCCAGCGGAATGACTGCAGATCCCCCACCCCAGCGGCCTTTAGGCTGAGGAGAGTTTCGGCGAGGTCGAGGCGTTTGATTTCAGAGAGTTCGCGGAGCGGGCGGCGGGCATGATCACGCTCAGTCCAGAGGCGCACGCAGAGGCCTGGCGCGGTGCGCCCAGCACGGCCTGCACGCTGGGCTGCGGAGGCGGCGCTGATTTTTTCGATAAAAAGCGTATTGATGCCGCGATTCGGGTCGTAGCGCGCCACGCGGGCAAGTCCAGAATCCACCACGAGTGTCACGCCATCGATCGTCAGGGATGTCTCGGCGACATTTGTGGAAACAATAACCTTTCGGCCTTGCGAGCGGTTCACCGCGCGGTCCTGCTCGGCGGCGGGGAGTTCTCCATGCAGCGGCAGAACGGCGCACCGCCCTCCAAGCCGCCCCTGCAACTCGCGGATGGTGCGTTGGATTTCATAGGCCCCGGGCATGAAGACCAGCACATCGCCACCGGTGCTTTCAAAGTGCTCCGCCACGGCATCCGTCGCCGTTTCCCAGACCGGATCTTCTTTCGGGTCGTGCGAGAGATGACTGATCTCGACGGGGAACATGCGCCCCTCGGAGGTTAGGATTTCGGCCGGTTTGAGGTATTCCTGCAATTCGGCACCGTCGAGCGTTGCCGACATGACGACGATTTTCAGGTCAGGCCGAACCGTATCCTGGAGATCCAGTGCCCTCGCGAGCGTGATGTCGCCGTAGAGGTGACGCTCGTGGAATTCATCGAAGACCAAGGTGGAAATGCCCCGCAGTTGCGGGTCGGCCAGCATCTGACGAAGAAGAATACCCTCGGTGACAAAGAGGATTTTCGTTTCCTTCGAGGAAACATTATCGAGGCGGATTTGGTAGCCCACCTCGCCGCCAAGTCGCACCGAGCGTTCGGAGGCAACGCGGGTGGCCAGCATGCGGGCAGCCAGGCGGCGGGGTTGAAGGATCACGCAACGCCCACCACCAAGAATCCCGCCATCGAGGAGAATCTGAGGAACCTGAGTGGATTTTCCAGATCCCGTCGGAGCTTGCAAAATGAGCCGATTGCCACGCCTGAGGGCGGAAACGATTTCCTCATCGAGATCGTAGATGGGCAGTGCCTGAGCCATCCCGAATTAAGGCCGCATGGCTTTGAACAGGTCTAAAGTGATGTCTCTCGCAGCCGAGTGATCCACAATCGGAGCGGGATAGCCCTTGGCAAGGCGCAGGCCCGGTGCGGGCGGGTCTTGAAATTTTGCGGGATCGACATCGCGGAGTTCGGGAATCCATCGCTTGATGTAAACACCGTCGGCATCGAAGCGCTTCGTCTGGCTCCAAGGGTTTTGAATGCGAAAATACGGCGCGGCATCGGCTCCCGTGCCGGCGCTCCATTGCCACCCCCCGTTGTTGCTGGCGATCTCGCCGTCCGTGAGTGTTTGCATGAAGTAGGACTCACCATGCCTCCAATCGAGGTGGAGGTCCTTCGTCAAAAACATGGCGGCGATCATTCGAGTGCGGTTGTGCATGAATCCCGTCTCGCGAAGTTCACGCATGGCAGCATCCACAATCGGAAACCCAGTCTCGCCATTCTTCCACCGCTCCAGATTTGCCATCTGGCCGGGCCAGACCATGCCACGGTATTTCGCATTGAACTCCAACTCCAGCACCTCGGGATAATTCCAGAGGATCTGCATGTAGAATTCTCGCCAGACAAGTTCAGCGATGTATTTCATCGCGCTGCCGCGACCTTTGGCATCGAGCGAATCGGCTTTTTTCAGGCACTCCTGATGCAGTTCGCGAATCGAGAGCAGACCATAGCGGAGATCCTGCGACAGGCGGGATGTGCCGCCTCCAGCGGGCAGATCGCGGATTTCGCCGTAGCGGGAAAGGCCGCCGTCCAAAAACTCCCGCATGCGAGCACGCGCCGCCTTTTCCCCAGCCTCCAGAACCCCGCTGGCGGCAGGCGGCAAATCCCAAAAGGAATTTTCGGGCAGCGGCAGCGAAGCCAACCCCGCAGGCGTGGCCAGCGACTTGATGCGTGGAACGACAGGTGGCTTGGGCAACTTTTCCCAAGCTTTGGAATAGGGAGTGAAAACGCGAAAGGTATCGCCGGAACCCGTTAAAACCTCGCGCCGCTCGTGAATGGCGACATCCTTGAACGGCTTGATCGCGATGCCCAAGCGCTCTCCGAGTTGTTCTAATTTCGCTTCCACGGCACGCCCGTAGTGATCCGGGTCACGATTGAAAAAAATCGCCTCAGCGCTGGTCTCGACGGCGAGTTTTTCCAGTTCGGCCAGTGCGTCACCCTGGCGAAGGATCAGGCGGGAACCAACAGCCTGAAGATTGGCATCCAGCGAACGCAGGCATCCACAAAGGAAATGCTGGCGGTTCGGACCAGTCCAGCGATGGCTTTTTTTCCAATCGCTCAAAACATAAACTGGAACAACCTGCGCACCCGTAGAAGCAGCAGCGTGAAGAGCGGTGTTGTCCGTGAGGCGAAGGTCTCGGCGGAACCAATGGATGACAGTTTTCAAAATACGAGAATTTTAGTCCGCATGGAGTATCACACCGAACCACCAATGGCAAAATCCGCATCACCAGTTCGGAGCGACGAGTTTGCTCGTTGATTAACATTAGGACGACTAAATGTAAAATTCACTTGCAATGATTACTCGACCGATTTGGATGCAGCGTCTGGAGAGGGCATGGCAGGAGGTGCCCTTGGTGTGCCTAGCGGGTGTGCGGCGAGTGGGGAAGACTGTTCTGGCCAAGGAATTTGACGATTCGGAGTTCCTCAACTGCAATTTGCCTGGAGAGGTGTGGCGGTTGGAGGATCCCGAGGCGTTTTTCAAGTCGGTGCGCAAACCGCTGATGATTCTTGACGAGGTCCACCAACTGCCCGATCCGAGCCGAATTTTGAAAATCGCGACAGATGCCTTCCCGCATTTGCGCGTGCTGGCAACTGGATCTTCGACGCTTGCAGCGAGCCGCAAGTTTCGAGACACGCTCACAGGGCGGAAGCGCGTGGTGGCATTGACTCCGGTTGAAATTTTTGTTTACTTCTGGCATTTGTTGTGCAAATGGTGCGCCTATGCAAATGATCGCTTCGAGAGAATTGAGTTCCAAACCGGGCGCGGTTTTGTCCAGGGTGGTCTCGGAGGGAACCATGGTTGTGACGCGAGATGGCCGGCCGATGGCGATTTTAACGCCGACTTCCCCGGAATCCTTGGTGGAGGATTTGAAGGAGATCGCGTTTTCAAAGGCTCGGCGCGCCGTGCGAAACTTGCGTTCCGGAGCTGGCGAGGCGGGCGTCGATTCGCTTTCGGCTGAGGAGATCGAGAAAGAAATCCAAGCAGTGCGGAAAAGCGCGAAATGATCTCACGGCGGGATTGGGTTCTTGATACCAATGTGCTGGTTTCCGGGCTTATCTCTGCAAAGGGACCGCCCGGGCGGCTGATTGACGCTATTCTTGCACAAAGGGTGACCATCGCATTCGATGACAGAATCCTGTGCGAATACAGGGAGGTGCTTGCTCGTCCGAGGTTTTCATTCAAAGCAGCCGATGTCGCGGCGTTTTGGGAGATTCTGCCTTTTCAAACCCACCTTGTGGCGATGCCAATTCAAGGGCTCGAAGCAAGCGATGCCTCGGATACCAAATTTCTCGAGGTAGCCGCTGCGACCGAGTCGAAAATTCTCGTGACTGGCAATGAGCGCCACTATCCGGAGAAAACACGGGGAGTGGTCAAGATGCTTTCTCCGAGAGAAGCCTTTGAGCTGGTTGTCTAAAGCCACAACAGAACAGAGCGGCTCATGCGCTCATCTTCACCACACCTTCCACCAAGGCTTGTCGTCGCTTTTCGCGTCGCCTTGGGCGGTGGGAGCGGTTGCTCCAGCTCCGCTTGAGTTAAAGGCTATGAGGTTTTCGGTGGAGCGGTCGAGTTTTGCTCGGCCGCTGGTGGCTTTGGTGACTTCTTGGCCGAGGCCGATGTTGTCGAGGCGGGTTTCGACATCGAGGACGCTGATGCCTTGCGAGTCGAACTCGCGGGGCCAGACGGCGCTGATTTTTTCCGTGTCGGCGAAGTCGGTTTGGATTTTTTGGAAGTCTTCGGAGCTGATGCTGGAAAACTCCAGGCGTTTCATGGCTCCGAGGTCGGTTTCAGTGACCCAGCGGGCGAGGATTTTATTGAGAATGGTGGGCGGGGCTTCTCCGTCTCCATTGGGACGGGCCACCAGGTCGAGCGCTTCGCGTGCGGCGTCTTCCTTGGCGAATGCCGTGCCGCCGACGGAATTTTTTCCCGAGAGATTATCCACCGCTATCACTTCGCCGGTGTCGCCGCGCACCGCACGGATTGTGCCTGTGGCGGCGAAGCTGTGCTGCGGAGGCCGTCCATGCAGGGTTTCGCGGCCGAGGTATTT
>JBIKUM010000418.1:0-7149 GCA_044347585.1 Terrimicrobiaceae bacterium | reverse complement strand
ATTCCGATTCCCCCCACGAGAAGCGAGATTCCCGTGATCAAAAGCATGATATGGTTGAAAAGGTCGCGGATCCGCTCCTGCTGGCGGAAGAGTGACTCGGGAATCGTGAGTTCGAAATCTCTCTCGCCATGATGCCGCCGGGTTAGAATGCGATCAGCCATTGCGGCCAGCGGTGCCACCAGGCGTTCGTCTTCCGCCTGCAGCACGACCTTCGAGATGGCAGCCTCAAACCCTTCCACCTTTTGGAAAAGGATCGGTTGGTTGCGTGGGATCAGAATCGCACTGTCGTGGTTCGGCACCGAGTCTAAAACTCCTACAACCTCGAAAAGCGATCCATTGATCCGGAGGAATTGCCCTGTCGCGCCCGCTTGAGGAAAAAAGATATTCGCCGCATCGCGTCCAAGGACGCAGATTCTGTTGTGGTTTATCATATCCCAGTCGGAGAGGAGGCGGCCCTCGCGCAATGGGAACGAGAGAACGCGGAACAGAGCAGGGTCTGCACCAGTCACCTCAGAGCGGGCGGCAATACCGGGCGATTGCACAAAAAGTTCACGATTCACTAAAATCGAGGCCTCGGAAATGCCCGGCAACGCTTTCCTGAGATAATCGACATCCTGCATTGAAAGCCCTTCTCCAACCGCGATGCCCTTGTCCGCAGCCGTCTTCCGAACAGGCGGAAGGTCCACAATGTAGATGTTGCGGATTCCAAGAATCGAAATCTCCCGCAGAGCCGATTTTTTTCCTCCCTCGCCGATGCCGGTCATCGCAATCACCGCTGCAACGCCGAAAATGATGCCCAGCATGGTCAGAAACGAGCGCAGCTTGTGCTCCGCCAGCGTGCGGCGGGCCAACCCCAAGTAGCGAAAGAAGCGTCTCATCGAGGGCTCCATTCCCTCCAACGCACCGGTCGGGAGGGGGTTGCCAAATGGTCTCGCAGCGCGGCGCCGGGCAGCACCAGTCGCCCCCCTACTGGTTCCTCCACTACCGCATCCGTCCGCCCCGCATCGAGAACCCGGACAGGCTGGCGTTCAAGGCGGCCATTGTTTTCGATCCAAACAAAATCTTTCCCTTCGAGGCTTTGGAGGAATGGCACAGGCACGATGTGGGCCGCCTTGTAAGAGGCCAGGCGGATCGTGACTCTGGCGTTCATGCCCGGCCGGAGGCGCTCCAGATCGCATTCTTGGATTCGGATGACGATACGAAAGGCTTTGATAAACGGGTTGTTGTCCCGCACATGGGCAAGCGGTGCGATCGACGCCACCTCGCCGGTGAAGCTGTTATTCGGGAAGGCATCGGGCACGACAAGAGCCGGCAGGCCGATTTGGATACGGCGAATTTCCTCCTCAGGGATGTCGAGCAAGACATTCATTTTGTAAAGGTTCGGAATGATGAGAAAAATCTGGCCTTTGAAGAGTTGGTCGCCCACTTGCACCTTACGGGTGAGGCCACTGATTTTGATGGGTGGATACACTACGATGCCCTCCTCGGGTGCATGGATGGCGAATGAGGCGATGTTGGCTTTGGTTTGTTCGATTTTGCGGTTGTTGTCGGCGATGAGCTTGTCGATCTGGCGCAGTTGGACATCGCGGCGGTTTTCTTCTTGGGCAACCCGGTTGGTTGCAACTTGGATTTCATTCCGTGCGTTGTTGAGTCGCGTTTCTGCTGCGTCGCGCTCGAGTTTGGCATTGTAGGTCATCGAGCGGTAGGTGATTTCGGCCAGTCGGGCATTTTCAACGGCTGTTTGACGTGCCACATTCAGATCGGCGAGGCGGATGCCGGCCTCGAGTTCGGCATCTGTCCGGCGGGCCTCAAGTCCTGATTCCTGCAAGGTGGTGAGCAACTCTTCGAGTTGGGAGGTGTCGAATTTCGCCAGCAAATCGCCCTTCGAGACCAACCGACCCTCCTCGGCGATTTCGATGAGCTTGCGATCTGCATTAGCATCCGGAGCGGTGATGTGGGTTGCGGAAGCGGCCTCGAGCACTCCGTTTTCGGAGATTTCGAGGTCGAGGTCGGCGGTGCGGGAACTGGTGCTGAAAAGTTCCAACACCGCTCCTGGAGCTGGCCTCCACCATAGAATGGCGGCTGCCGCGAGGAGAAGCGCAGGAATCCAAGCGAGACGGGTGGCGGACTTCTTCATGAAAGAGGAGTTGAAACGATCCTACCATCGCGCATTTCGATGGAGCGGTCACAGCAAGAGGCGATCTCGCGATCGTGCGTAACAATAACAATCGTGGCTCCCTGGCAATGGATGTCGCGGAAGAGCTTTAGAATTTCGACTCCAGTGCGGCTGTCCAAGGCTCCCGTGGGCTCATCGGCGAGAATCAAAGAAGGATTTCCGACCAATGCGCGTGCGATCGCCACCCGTTGCCGTTGGCCGCCGGAAAGCTCGTTTGGGCGATGGGTGGCCCGGTTTGAAAGACCAACGCGCTCGAGCGCCGCTGCAGCAAGGGGCAGGGGATCTCGGATGTCAGCGCGATAGAAAAGGGGCAGGGCCACATTTTCGAGCGCGGTGGCACGGGGCAGGAGGTTGAAACTCTGATAGACAAATCCGATCTCGCGGTTGCGAATGCGCGACTCCTCGGCATCTGCCAACCGAGACACATCGCGGCCTTGGAAGTGGTGTTCACCAGAGGTCGGCCTGTCGAGAAATCCCAGGATGTTCATGAGTGTGGATTTTCCAGACCCCGAGGCTCCGACGAGGGCGGTGAACTCGCCTTTTTGGAAGTCCAGGTCTATTTCTTGCAAAACAGGAACCTCTAGGCCTGGCAGGTGGTAAGATTTGTGAATCCGGCGAAGCGATATCAAGGAAGTCATTTCAGCAAGGCCAGCCCGGGATTCATTGACTCGGGCGGATAGTCACGCTCGATCTCGGCCAGACGACGGAGTAGCGCATAGCGGAGCGTAGTGAGTTCATCTAAGGCGTTGAAATATTCGTTTTTCGAGCGGATTACATCAAAAGAGCCGACGCTGCCGAGTTCGAAGCGGAGGCGGGAGATTTCAAACTCGCGGGCAGCGAGTTTTTCAATATCCTTGGCAACGGAGTGACGTGCTTGAATTTCATTAAGCGAAATGAGGGCGTTGCGCACATCGCGCACCTCCTGCCGGAAAAGAGAGTCGATCTGGTTTTCGTTGATCGACCTGTCGATTTCCTCCAAGCGAAGGTTGTTCCATTTTTCAAATGTGGATCCAAACAAGGGAAAAGTGACCAAGAGAGCCGCGCTGAGGTCGCGCCCTTCGACCGGTTGGGAGGTGTTGAAGACGCCATCTCCTATTGTGCGATAGAGGTCGCCACGCGCCTCGAAGCGCACGGACGGCAGGAGGGTGTTTCGGATATAGTCGGCGTTTTCGGCGTTTGCGAACATGTTGTATCGAACCTGCGCTATGCGGAGTTCATGCCGCATGCCCGAGTCGACCATTCGGCGAGGATCGAATAGGCTCCCGCTGATGACAGGGTCGCTGGGTTCGACGAGGCTCACGGGGGCTCCATAGGGGATCTGGAGAAGTGATACAAATTCGCTTCGTGCGAGGTCCAGAGAGGCCTTGCGGGCAACGAGACGGCTTTCAGAAACCTTCAAATCGCGCTGGTAGTCGAGCAGCGAATACTCCGCAATCACGCCGGAACGGAATTTGTCCTCGCTTTCGGCGGCAAATTTCTTGTCTTGCTCGTAGCGGCGCTCCGCGTTGGCTGCGATGAGTTCGGCCTCCAAGACCGAGTAGAAAGTGTTTTTAACGCGGTATTCAAACTCCCTGTCTACCGAGGCTTGAGCGGTTTTTTTCAGCCAGATTTGTTTTTCCGCGAGTGATTCTTGAAGCCAAAGCGGATCCTTGCGGACAAACTCCTGTGAGAAGACCAGGCTTAATCGGTCGCTGAGAAGCCCCGCCCGTGAGATATCATGATCATAATCGGCGGAAAGTTCGGTGTTGGTCGGGAGCTTTTGTTTGAGGGAGGCCTCGAATCCGGGTTCCGTGGTGCGGTATTGAAATTTTGACTCGTTGAGGCCCTCCTCACGCGCATTGTAATCGAAAACTCTCGGAGCCTGCAATTGGACCTGAAATTCGGGGTAATACTTGATACGAATTCCAAACAAGCGCGCCATCATGCGGTCCACTTCAAGGCGTGCCATGGCCAGTTCCGGGCTTACCGCTCTGGCGCGGGCGATGGCCGCCTGAACGGTCATCGGTCCATGTGCTTGGTCGGCGGGTGCGTTTCCCATAACAGCTTCCGCGTTGGGAAGCGCCGGCAGGTTGCGATCGGCCTGGAGAGTAGGCCACCCCATAACGGTCAGCGCAAGCGCCACTCGAACAGCGGATTTTTGTAAAGCGGTTCTGGTCATTGCTCCGGCAAAGAATACAAAGGGGGATTGACAAGGTTCGAAGCGATACAAAGCGTATAGCAGAGGAGCATTAAGGATTGGCGGATGTGAGTGATCTGTTTTTTTGTTTTGCACCATTTGTCATGGCGAAGCAATTTTTTCCATGGAGGTCAGTTCACTGTTGTCCAGTTATAAGTCAAACGGATCCAATTGCTTGATTTTTATTTTTAATGAGCAAATACTTATTTAAAAGCGATTAAGTGTAGTGTCCGCTCCAGCCGCAAGGGTCGTCGGTGTGGAGGAGTTCAATGGTGTTCATTTCAGTGGTGGTCATTTTAAGTCAAGGAAGGGGCTTGGGTTGATGGAGCAGTCATTGGGCAGCCCGGGATCAAGCGCACGGAAATGTCGCGCACGAGGGCTGTGCGGCCTTCAAGGGAATCAATCACAAATTCCGCAGCGGCGGCCGCCATTTCTTCAGGGTCAACCTCCAGCAGGCTGACGGGAAACGGATGCACCAGATCGTCGCCGCGATTTGAGTGGGTGACGATGCGGAGATGGGATGGGACGCGGATTCCGAGTTCGAGAATCGCGCGGGCCGCGTCGCGATAGAGCACGTCGTCGAGCACGAGCAGTCCATCCGGACGATCCCTCGAGGCTGTCCAGAGATCGCGGAAGCCCTGCCATCCGCTGCCCAGAAGGCGTGCTTCGGTATCTTGAACAACACGACCGGGAGCCGTCTTGAGACCGTGATGGTGAAGTCGCTGGTTGAAAACCTGCGTGGCGTGGCCGTTGTCCGATCCAGGCAGTTCCGTCGAAGGTCCGGAGAAAAGTCCTGCCACCCGTCGGCATCCGGTCGCTACCAAATGATCCACCCCGCTCCGGATCATGGCATCGGAATCCACCTGCACGAGTGCGCGGTCGCGCCCCCCGAGCAGCATCATGCCGCGCTCTAGCGCGGCGTCGCGAAAATCCTTTGGGGCATCGCCCAGAGTCCAGATGATGGCGTCGTAACGCCCGCGGGACATCTCGCTTTGAAGATCCGATAAGCTGGCGGAGTCGCTCCCTATCTGTAGGTGCGTCACCGTTTGCCATCCGGCCTGAAGCAGGTTTCGCTGGAGCAGCGGAGTGAAACGCAGGTGAAAATAGAGCGGCCGGGGATCAAATGCCACATCCCGGCTGACTAAGGCGAGTCGGCCATGCGTCTTGCGTTCACAAACCACGACTCCAACGCCCGAGATCCGCTTCACCAAGCCGTCCGACTCCAATGCCTGCGTTGCATTGCGGAGGGTGACGATGCTTACCTGAAAACGCCTCGCCAGTTCGGCCTCCGAGGGGAGTCGCTCGCCAGGCTTTCGCTGCGAAAGAATTTCACGCCTCAACTCAGCGTAAATTTTTTCATGAAGACGATTTTTCATTTGACCAAAAAATCATAAATTGATTGGCTAACTAATGGCGACAATAATTTATGTCAATCAACTCTACTCCTCACTGCGCCGACATCTTCGGAGGCGAAATTCAATACTTCCGCCTCGAAGCCCGTTACTGGAAGCCGATCCTTCTTAAGTTCAAAGAAGCCGGACTCAAAAATGTCACCACCTATGTGCAATGGGCGACGCATCTGGTAGGCCCGCCGAGCGCGGAACATCCCGCCGGAGTTTTGGATTTCGAAGGCAAAACGAATCCGAATCTCAATCTCTACCATTTCCTCGACCTCGTGCAGGAACTCGGGCTGGAGCTGAATTTCCGCTGCGGTCCGTTTTGCTGCAATGAAATGATCCACGGGGCCTATCCTGAATGGTTGGTCATGGGCGATCCGAGCATCATGTGCTGGGACTATCAGAATCGCACCACGCAAGGCTACTGGATCGGCAAACGCGAGGGATCGCAGCCTTCCTACCTCCACCCAGAGTATCTCGAATGGTGCCGCAAGTGGATCTTCGAAGTGGATAAAATCATCAAGCCGCGTCTGAAATCCAACGGCGGATTCATCACGATGGTGAACCTCGACAACGAGGTCAGTTACATCGTGCAGGATGGGATGCTGACTTCGGATTACAATCCGGTGAATGTGGGCCGCGGAGGGTTCTATCACCAGTTTCTTACGGAAAAATACGGCACAGCTTCGGCCCTGCCTTATCCCAAGAAATACGCTGTGATCGAAGATGTGCTCGCGCCTCGCTCTGTGCCGGACATGATCGGCGACGACTTTGCCTATTACGCCGACTGGTGCGAGTTCAAGACATGGGCGATGTCGAAATACATCTCAACGCTTCGCGAAATGCATGAAGCCAATGGCGTGAAGGATGTGACCTTCATGACGAATTTTAATCCGCATCGTCCCGAAGGCGTGCCGACACGGATGTCAGAATTTGAGAAGGCCACCGGACCGCTCGGGATCGCAGGCTACGATTTTTATCGCGGAGTTTTCATGAGCTACTCCGGATATCAATCGATGGCGCGCGTTCTGAAACTGATGAACGCGACGCTGCGTTACACCTGGTCGGCGGAGTTCATGTCCGGCACTTGGATGAAGGTGCTCACGAGCCGCGTGTCCGATGACCATATGCGCTTCATGGCGCTCTGCGCTCTGGCGCAAGGCTGCAAGGCGATCTCGTGGTTTATGTTTCATGACCGCGATTGCTGGGGTGATTCGCCCGTCAGTTCCCACGGC
This sequence comes from Terrimicrobiaceae bacterium, assembly GCA_044347585.1. Taxonomy (GTDB): domain Bacteria; phylum Verrucomicrobiota; class Verrucomicrobiia; order Chthoniobacterales; family Terrimicrobiaceae; genus UBA967. The sequence continues at coordinate 165 of JBIKUM010000418.1, read as the reverse complement.
CACGAGCGCCCAAGTCTGGCTGTGCTTAAGGAGGTGAAGAAACTCGCCTGCGAAACGATCAATGGCTGGGACGATCTGGTGCCGGCCACCGATCTCGCGATCATTTACGATCTCACCAGCCACACGCATTCATATCTGGGCGATCCGTCGCCGTGTAATGACAAC
>JBIKUM010000175.1:0-6815 GCA_044347585.1 Terrimicrobiaceae bacterium | reverse complement strand
ATTACCGAAATCGGCGGCACGACCGGTGACATCGAGGGGCTTCCTTTCCTCGAAGCCATTCGCCAATTCATCCTCGAAGCGGGCACAGGCAATGCGATCATCATGCATGTAACCCTCGTGCCATTCATCAAGGCGGCGGGTGAACTCAAAACCAAGCCCACCCAGCAAAGTATCGCCAAACTTCGGGAGATCGGCCTCCAACCGCAGGTCCTGATTTGTCGCACCGAGATGCCTCTGGATGAGGATGTCCGCCAGAAATTGTCCCTCTTTTGCAATGTCCCGCTGGATGCCGTGGTCGAGGCGGGTGATGTCGACCACACGATCTACGAAGCGCCTTTGAACCTTCGCGAAGAAGGGCTCGATTCCACAGTTTGCCGCCTTCTCAATCTCCAAACCAAAGAACCCAACCTCACCGACTGGAAGCGCTTTGTTCAGCGGGTCATTTCTCCCAAGAAACGCGTCCGCATCGCTATCGTTGGAAAATACATCGAGCTCCAGGATGCCTATAAGAGCATCTACGAATCTCTCACCCACGCCGGAGCCGCAAACGATTGCGGCATTGACCTCGTGCTCGTCGACGCCGAGGACATCGAGGCGGAGGGAGCCGAGAAGTATTTGCAAGGCGTCGCCGGTGTTCTCGTTCCCGGCGGCTTTGGCGACCGTGGCGTCGAAGGCAAAATCAAAGCCGCCCGCTATGCCCGCGAGTCCCGCACACCCTTTCTCGGCCTCTGCCTTGGAATGCAGGTGGCTACTATCGAGTTCGCCCGCAATGTCTGCGGTCTCGAAGACGCCAATAGCACGGAGTTCGACCCCGATACAAAAAACCCCGTCATCGCCATCCTTGAGGAACAGAAAGATGTCACCGACAAGGGAGGATCCATGCGGCTTGGCACCTGGCAGACCAAGTTCCTGGAGGGCTCCCACGCCCATCAGGTCTATGGAAAACTCGAAGCCTCCGAGCGCCATCGCCATCGCTACGAGTTCAACATGAAATACCGCCAGCTCCTTGAGGAAAAAGGCTTCGTCATTTCCGGAACATCACCCGACGGCAACCTTGTCGAGTTGGTTGAACTCAAGAACCACCCCTGGTATCTGGCCTGCCAATACCATCCCGAGTTCCAATCCAAACCCAACGCGCCACACCCGCTCTTCAAGGCCTTCATCACCGCATCCCTCGCAAACGAGGAGTGACCGCACCTTGGCTGCCCGGGGTTGCTGAATCGGAGGGTATCATCTGACCATGGAGTCTCTGAAAATCGCCATCCTGCTCTTCCTCGGGCTCATCTACCTGAAGGTGGCTTCGCAAGCCGCGAGGTCGGCTTTGGCACATGGGGATTCCTTCCCCACGCAAGTTTGGAAATGGCCGGAATCCCTGCTCACAGCAGGCGTCGTGCTTTTTTTTCTTCTGATGGCCATTCCATCCTTCACAGGCCCTCCCGGCCGGATCGACCTGAAGGCCATCGAGTCCGCGCTCGGGCTCTACGCATCGATCATTCTCTTCGTCGTGGGATTTCTTGTTTTTCGAAACATGAATCCCATCGACGCATTCGGTTTGCGCTGGATTTCCTGGCGTCAGGGACTCGTAGCTGTGGTCTTGTGTCTGGCTCTAGTCCTCCCGCCGATCTACGCAGCCCAGTGGGTCGGATATTCCTTGTCTGGACCTCAAACCGAACCCCAGCCGATTGTCTCCTTCCTGATCGAACATCAGAGCCTCCGCGATCGCCTTTCTGTCATTTTAATAGCCGTCGTTGCAGCGCCCCTCACCGAGGAACTCCTCTTTCGAGGATGCCTTTACGGCTTTCTGAGGCAGGCCGCCGGAAGGTTGGTGGCCATAGCCGTCACTTCCGTATTGTTTGCCCTCATCCATGGACACATCCCATCGCTTGCCGGATTGGTCATTCTGGCTGTGGGGCTCTCACTTTTGTATGAGAAGACAGGCTCGCTTTGGTCTCCCATACTCCTGCACGCCGCCTTCAACGGACTCAGCATCTACGGCACACTCCAGTGGCCCGATCTCATGAAATGAAACTCTGCGCCGAGGACAAACTGCTCCACGAACTCCTGCGCCTCGTGCCCGTTCCGCAAGATCAACCGCTCGGCCCGGGTGACGACTGCGCCGCCATCAAGTGCGGAAAACCGGGCACACTCATTCTGCTCAAAACGGATTGTATCGCAGAGGATGTTCATTTTCTCCGTTCGCATGATCCCGCCAAAGTCGGCTGGAAGGCGCTCTGCCGTCCTCTCAGCGATATCGCCGCCATGGGAGGCACGCCGGCCCAAGCCCTCATCACCTTCTTTTCGCCCCCCGACCTCGATTCCATTTACTGGAAAAAATTCTACCGTGGACTTGGCCGCGCCGCCCGCCGCTTTGGCGTCACCATCGCCGGCGGCGAGATGTCTCGCCAAAAACAAGGCATAGCCGTCTCGGTCATGCTCACCGGACACATCGACTCCAAGCACCTGCTCACGCGCTCGGGCGGAAAACCGGGCGACCTGCTCTTCGTCACAGGACAACTCGGTGGCTCCATCGCAGGCCACCACATCAACTTCACCCCCCGGCTCCAAGAAGGCCAATGGCTCGCGAAAAATATCCACCCCTCCGCCATGATGGATATCAGCGACGGACTCGGCACCGATCTCCCCCGCCTCGCCAGAGCCAGCGGATGCGGATTTGAAGTCAACCGCGAGTCCATCCCCCGCCGCAAAGGATCCGACATCCAAGCCGCCCTCTCCGACGGCGAAGACTACGAACTCCTCCTCGCCATCCCCCCCTCAAAAGCCCCGCTCCTCCAAAAAAAGTGGCCCGCCGCCTTCCCCAAAACCCGCCTCACCCGCATCGGAGCCCTCACACCCCCAAAACCCGCTCCCCCCGACTGGCCCGGAGGCTGGGACCACTTCGAAACAAATTAACCGCCGCACTCAAAGCCTGCGCCGCTCCCATCGTTACGACCAAAAATTTGGACGATCGTCCAAAAAGTTGGTTATTAAAAACCGTAAGCAAGTCTCAAAAAAACCGCATATTTCCCTTCAGATGCAGACCAGATAACGATTCCAGGTCGACCAAAAATTTGGACGATCGTTCAAATTTTTGGTTCATGCTTGGTAACTGGAGTGGCTGTAAGGTGGGGGCGGATTCCTGAGTGCAGGGAAGAGGCTCTACTTTTCTATGAAGAGTTTTTTGAGGGTGCCGAGCACTTTCAGTCTTTCATCCCGGGCTTTGATGCCTTTGTAGCCTTTGGGAAGAAGTTGGAGGGGAAGGAACGGGTCTCTGTGCAGGATTTCGCGCCAGAGTTTCAATTCCTCGGATGCCCATTCGTTGAACTCCGCCTCGGTGCATTTTTGTTTGGGCGCGATTTTGAGGAGTTCGGCGTGGCTGGTGTAGAGTTTGTTGATTTTTGCAAAGTCCCATGCGCTTTTGACGATGGATTCGTTGCCTGCATCTCCAAGAAAGACACCTTCGATGATGGCGAATCCTTTTTGGCTTTTAAGCTGGAGTCCTCTTTGACGAAGGTTCGCATCCAATTGATGGGGTGTGATCCAGATGCTGCGTTGGAGGCAACCGAAGTTTTGGTGGCGCAGGGTGAGCCTGAGATCGTGCCTGGCTTTGCGTTGCGACTCGGGGAGATCGAAGGTGATGATCCTCCACTTGCCGTCCCATTTGGAGTTCCACAACGCGTCGGGGTCTAGCCCGCCGAGGGCGAGGAGTTTTCCCTTTTGCGTCAGGGTGATTGTTTTTTCTCCGACGCTCTCATCGAGTGAAATAAGACCCTCCTTCTCGAGGCGATGAATCCGTCTCAAGAGTCCGTGCCTCCAGGCCCAGCCTTCGAAAGATTGGTCCATCGAGCGAAATGTGGGTCGCGCCATGATGTTCAGGCCCCACATCAAGGTATAGAGAAACAACTCTGTCTTTGGCTTCATGCAGCGTGGAGTAGCATTCGGTGCCGGACGCGCAAACCAAAAATTTGGACGATCGTTCAAATTTTTGGTTCGCGCCTGCGGGATGCTTTTTTCCTCTCTTGAGTTCCCGTGTGAAATCCCTTTTCGTGTGTGGATGACTGTTCGCACACGATTTGCTCCTTCACCGACTGGTTATCTTCATGTGGGAGGGGCTCGCACGGCTCTTTTCAACTGGCTCTACGCCCGCCGACATGGAGGGAAATTTATTCTCCGGATTGAAGACACGGATGAGAAACGCAACACGGCGGAGGCTCATCAGGTTATTTACGATGGGCTGAAATGGCTGGGTCTCGATTGGGATGAGGGTCCGGACATGGGCGGGGATTATGGTCCTTATCGCCAGAGCGAGCGTTCGGAGATATATGCCAAATACCTCGACCGCTTGGAGGCGGGTGGACACGTCTATGAGGATGGCGGCTCGATTCGTTTTCGTTCCCCGCGCAAGCCGGTGGTCCTTGAGGACATGGTCTGTGGGCGTATTGAGTTCGACATGTCAAATCCAGCGACGCACCCGGACATGACGATTCGGCGTCCGGATGGATCTTTTATTTTCCACTTCGTGAATGTGGTGGACGACATCGAAATGAAGCTCACGCATGTGATCCGAGGCGAGGATCACCTTTCGAACACACCCAAGCACATCGAGCTCTACAATGCGCTCGGCGAGAAACCTCCGGTCTTCGGCCACATTCCGCTCATCTTGAATCACGAGGGTAAAAAACTCAGCAAGCGTGATGGCGGTTCGAGCATTACCTATTTCATGGAGCACGGCTACGCTCCCGAGGCGGTGGCGAATTATCTCTGCCTGCTCGGATGGTCTCCCGGCGAGAATCGTGAGAAGCTCACCATGGAGGAAATCCTAGCGCTTTTCGACATCGATAAAATCAATCGCCGCAACGCCATCTTCGATCTTGATAAATGTTTTTGGCTGAACGGTCAGCATATCCTCTCGATGGGCTTCGACCGTTTTGTGGAATTGGCGAAGCCTTTCGTGGAAAAAGCGGGCATTGCCTACGGTTCGGAGGCGGCGCTTCTGGCGGCGCTCACGATTGTGAAACCGAAGGTCAAGCACCTCAGCGATGTGCCTGACTGGATCGGATTCCTCTTCACGGAGGAGTTCGCTTTTGATCCCGAGGCTGTCGAAAAAAGTTTGAAAAAAGCGGGCGCGGTTGAGCGTCTGCAGGCGTTGATCGCCGCACTGACGAAGGTCGAGGATTGGTCGCATGCTTCACTAGAGGCCGCGTTGAAGGAAACGGCAACGGCCTTGGGAGTGAAGACCGGCGAGTTGGTCCATCCTGCCCGCGTTGCTGTAAGCGGCCGCTCGGTTGGCCCCGGCCTTTATGAAATGTTTGTGGTGCTTGGCAAGGAGCGCACGCTGGCCCGCTTCGCGCGTGCTGCCTCGATGGCTGCGGCCTGATTTCTATGAGTGGCAAGGTCCCAGTCGCGATCGTCGGTGCCAATGGATATTCAGGCGAGGAGCTTTGCGCGATTCTGGCGCGGCATCCATCGGTCTCTGTTGTTGCGGTGACCTCTCGTCAGCATGCGGGCAAGCCCGCAGGCGATGTGCTGCCGCGTCTTTCCGGGGTGGGGGAGTTGTCCAAACTGCTCTTCAGCGAACCTGCGATGGACTCGCTTCTTCACTCAGGGGCGGAGTTTTTCTTTCTCGCCCTTCCGCACGGACTGGCGGCGGAGTATGCCGTTCCGCTCTGGGAAGCTGGGAAAAGGGTCATCGACTTGAGTGCGGATTTTCGTTTGCGCGACGCCGAGGTTTATCGCGAATTTTACGGCGAGCAGCATCCTGCCGCGAAATTACTCCCCGAGGCTGTTTACGGTCTGCCTGAGTTGCACCGTGATGCAATTCGCACGGCCAAGCTTGTTGGCTCGGCGGGCTGTTACCCCACATCGATTTTGTTGCCGTTGGTTCCTCTCCTGAAAGCCGGTCTGATCGACTCTGGGGATATAACCGTGGTCAGTGCCAGTGGGGTCAGTGGAGCAGGTCGCAAGGCGGAGACAGCGCTTCTTTTTGGCGAGTGCAACGAAAGCCTGCGCGCCTATGGATTGCCCAAGCACCGGCATCTCTCGGAAATCGAGCAGGAACTTTCGCTGGCGGCTTCGCGGCAGGTCACGATCACCTTCACTCCGCACCTTGCGCCCATGACGCGTGGAATCCATACGACGATCTTCACGCGCCTCGCGGTGGGGGCTTCGGCGGAGGCCATTTTGCCCGCGCTGGAGGCCTACTATGCGAATGAGCCATTTGTTCGTGTTTCACAGAATCTCCCTGATACGAAAAATGTGACTGGCACCAACTTCTGTGACATTTCTGCAAGGTTCGATGCCCGCACGAGCAGGCTGATCCTGCTTTCTGCGGAGGATAATTTGGTAAAAGGCGCCGCAGGTCAGGCGGTGCAAAACTTCAACCTCATGGCCGGACTCGACGAGACGGCTGGATTGCTATGATCGAAATCAAAAAAATCAAAGGCGGCGTCTGTGCCGCACGGGGCTTTGTTGCCGGAGCCGCCGGTTGTGGAATCAAGACCGGCAAAGTCACACGCGATGATGTGGCAGTCGTCTTCTCCGAAGGTGTCGCTACCTCGGCGGCGACATTCACCACCAACAATGTCAAAGCCGCGCCAGTGCGTGTTTCGGCTGAGCATATCAAGGCTGGCAGCAACCGAGCAGTGATCCTCAACAGCGGCAATGCCAACGCCTGCACGGGTGAGGGTGGACTCAAGGACGCCAGAGCCATGTGTGCTGCTACTGCGGATCTTTTGGGCCTCAAACAAAAAGAAGTCCTCGTTTGCTCAACCGGCCGAATCGGCGTTCCCATGCCGATGGATCGCATTGCCAAAGGCATC
>JBIKUM010000155.1:0-7170 GCA_044347585.1 Terrimicrobiaceae bacterium | reverse complement strand
CAGGAGGTGCAAGCGGCTCCCTCTCTACCAGCAGCATCATCACAAACAACGGCACACTGGTCTTCAACCGTTCCGGTAACATGACGCAAGGCACAAACTTCGCCAATAGCATCAGCGGCACGGGAAATCTCACTCAGGCAGGAAGCGGAACGCTGTTCCTTGGTGGCACCAACTCATACACCGGCCTCACGACGATCAGCGCCGGTAACCTCTCGATCAACTCCACGACCGCTGTCGGCTCCACCTCCGGCATCAACCTCGCCAATGCCGCTGCCCTTATCTACACAGGCGCGGCAGGCAACTTGACACGGGACATCACCGTTACCAGCGGCACAGGCACAATCCGCAACAGCGGCAGCGGCAGCGGACTCCTCACCCTCTCCGGCGCCCTCAGCAAAAACGGCACCACACTCACCCTCGCAGGCGGCAGCAACGGCATCACGGTCAGCGGAGCCATCAGCGGCTCAGCCAACAATTCCGACCTCGTCATCGACGGAGGCACCACCACGCTCGCCAACTCGAATACCTACAACGGCCCAACATTTATCATCAACGGAGCCACCCTGAACGCCAGCGTAGCGGGAGCTCTCCCAACCAGCACGCTCAGCGCCGTCACAATCAACGGCAGTGGCTCCACGCTCGCCCTCGGCGCCAACCAATCCATCGCATCCCTCAGCGGCACAAGCGGCTCCACAGTAAACCTGAACGCCAACACACTCACCATCAACGGAAGCTCAACCACTACCTACAGCGGCGGCATTTCCGGCACCGGCAACCTCGTGAAAAACGGCAGCGGCACCCAAACCCTCGCCGGAGCCACAACATTCAACGGCACCACCACGGTCAACAGCGGCACCCTTAAAGCCGACGCCGCCAACGCCCTCGCCAATACCTCAAGCATCGACCTCAACGGCGGATCCCTCCTCGTTGCCGCCGCCAACGCCGTCAACGACAACGCAAACATTACCCTCCGTAATGGCGGCAGACTTGCTGTGAATGGAAACTTCGATGAAACCGTCGGCGCCCTCACCCTCAGTGCCAACTCGACCATCGACTTCTCCGGCTTCGTCGGCACCCTCCGCTTCGGCAGCATCGCTTCTTGGGCACCCGGGGCCACCCTGTCCATCTGGAACTGGAGCGGACAAACCCAACACGGAACAAACTACGGCACTTACCCGAACTCCAGTAACCTGGTCTTTACCAATAATGCCACCCTTACTAACAACCTTGCCAACATCAGCTTCTATAGCGACTCCGGCATCACCTCCATTGGAAGCGGGTTTGAACGAGGCTTCACCGGCGGCGGCACCGAAATCATAGCCGTCCCCGAACCCGAAACCTACCTCACCGGCGTGATCCTCCTCCTCGGCGGCACGATTTACCTCTTCCGCCGAGCCAAACACCGTGAGGGCCATCGTCCCGCATGGCCCAAATTTCTCCGCGGAATCCGCCGAACTACTCCCGCACACCACCCCGCCCAAAAACCGCCCGATCCACACCGGGCCGATACTTAAAAACTAAAACTACCCGTCACCACACCCCGCGCAGGGTAGGGGGGCGTCTCGAGCTTGAAAGACCCGTTGCTGGCCTACCAGGGATCGGTCAAAGGCTGAGAAACTTGATTTTGATCGGACACTTTTTGAAGGGAATGGCTTTCAATGTGACTATTTAATCAGTTAAGAATTTGTTGCAATGAAACGCCGCATTACTCTCAAAGACATTGCCCGCGAGGCGGGGGTCACCGTGGCCTGCGTCTCGCTTGCGCTGCGGGATTCTCCTCAGATTGCATCGGCGACCAAGGTGCGGATCCGCGACTTGGCGGAGAAACTTGGCTATCGTCCCGACCCCGCGCTTGCCGCGCTGGCAGCCTATCGCTCGCGGGTGCAACCCGATCATTTCCGCTCCGTGATGGCCTGCATCATCGATGCCAAAAGTCAGGACTCACTCAAAACCACATGGCCGTCGATGGCGGCGCGTGCACGCGAACTTGGCTACGAGGCTCAGAAATTCGTGCTCTCCGATCCCATGAACGAATGGGAATCGTTGGTGCGCGTCTTGCGCTCACGCGGAATTCGCGGGGTGATGCTTGCCCCGAGGGTCCGCTACGATGAGGCATTTCCCAAGGTGGCAACCGAGGCTTTCTGCTTTGTCACTATTGGCTACTCTGTGCGGCTTGAAGGCATTCACCGCGTAAGCACGAATCAATACCTCGACATGCTGCGGCATGTCGGCGAATTGAAAACACTCGGTTACCAACGACCTGGCTTGTGGGTCCCTGAAAGCGCGGATGGCCGCGTGAACCAACAATTCAGCGCCGGATACTTGGCCGCGTTTTTACCGTGCGGAGAACCGCCGGCGCCGATCTTCCATGATGACGCGCCATCACAGCGCGTGCTTCGCGCATGGGTGCGCGATCACAAAATCGATGTCGTAATCGGCCTGCCACAGCATCTGTCATCGTTGCGCGGGGCGGGATTTTCTATTCCGGAGAAACTCGGATTTTCCACCTTCAACTGGCACGGCGGAAAGGAAGTGAAGGAAATGACCGGCATGGATTATCGCCCTCAAAATCTCGCCACTGGCGCCGTCGATGTGCTGCACGCCGCATTGCTTAACAACCACCACAGCTTATCACTGGACGCGCCGCTTACGCTCTTCAACGCGCGGATGGTTGTTGGAAAAACAACAAGATTAAGATTCTAAGCAATGCGGACTTCGAAGACCCGGGCCTCAGGCACGCCGTGGGTGGAGAGGATTTCCAGTTCAACGATCCGCCCGCTCTGCGTTGTTTCAAGACGGTGGATGCGTTTCCTCAGGTAGTTGAATGACTCCTCGGCGACGACCTTGCCGTCGATAATCAGGCGGTAGTGTTTCGCCGTCTCGGGTTGCGGGCCGCGGAGCGTTTTGTTCGAGCACTTGTCGCTGCCGCTTAGCATTAGTTCCCGCTCGAGGCCGGTGTCGAAAGTGATATGCACTTCGCTGAACTTGGATGGTTCGGGAAGTTCCAGGCGAAGTGTTGCTGGAAGCGTTTGTGATTTCCACGAGTGGGTTTCATCGGCGGACCACGGCCCCCATTGTGCTTTGAGGTGACGGGAGGTGCCATCGGTCACACATGAGGCAGATCCCTCGGAGGATTCCGAACTGGCGCTGATGCGGGCGGTCGAAGCGAGATCTGCGGCATCTTCGTGGCGAACTCCGGGAATGAACGCATCGTCGCGCAGGAGGCGTTGGCGCAGGGCGTGCAAACCTTCCGGCGTGGAGAGTTCGGCGCTGGAACGCGCTTTTTTCGCAGAGAGCAATGCCGCAGCGGTGCCGATGGCCTGACCGCCGATCGCGCAAGTGGCCATGACGCGGGTGCTGCCAAAGGCTATGTGGGTGGCGCTGATATTGCGTCCAGCAAAGAAAAGGTTCTCCACATTGCGCGAGCAGTAGCAACCGTAAGGAATGCTGTAGAGGTGTTTGAAGCCATGATGCACGCAGGCCGGCTTTTCCGGATCGTCCACGCCTTCGACCGGGTGAAGGTCGATCGGCCATCCCCCGTAGGCCACGGCATCGGGTCGTGCTTCAGGATTGAAGATGTCCTTCTCCGAGAGCACATCGCGGCCGAGAAAACGGCGGCTTTCGCGCTTGCCGGGAATTGCCGCCACCCAATCGAGGGCATAGTTGGCGGAGCCGGGATGATCACCGGAGTTTTTCACATAATCCCAGACGCCCAGGGCGATGCGCAGGAGTTCGTGACGGATGGTTTCGTTGTCCTTGATCGTATCGAGGTGGCCACCCCACTCGAACCACCAATAGCCGTATTCATAGCTGAAGATATCGCGATGGCCCTTGAAGTCCTCCTTCGTGAACTTGCGGATCCAGTTTGGCGGAATGAAAACCTGCGGCGTGGCATGCTCGCGCGACATGAACATGATCGAGCTGCCAAGGCGGTTGTTGTCGGCCTGCTCAGGCGCGAGCGGTTCATCATGGGTTGCGCGTGCCTCGCGGCCTTCGGTGAAATCAGCACCCGCCTCCGCGCCGAGACGGCCGTCGCCACTGCAGTCGGCAAACCATTTTGCTTCGATGAGAAATTCGTCGTCCGTCGAATTGCGCAGGGCGCGGATGGCCGTGATGCGTCGTCCGCCACTGGTATTGGTGCCGACCTCGGCGCTCACGCAGGTGGTATCGAGCAGAAGCGTGATGTTGGATTCGGCTTTGACCTTCTCATAAAGCAGTAAATCCCACTGCGAGTAGCTGCGGTGTGGGTTGCGCACGGCGTCCTCAAGACGCAATTCCTCAAGGATGCCGGTTTCGCGGCAGCCGGGCTTTCCGCCATGGGAATCGGCGCCGACAATGTGCATGCGGATCTCGCTGGATGCGTTGCCTCCAAGGACCGAGCGGTCCTGCACGAGAACGACGCTCGCCCCGTTGCGGGCTGCGGCGATTGCGGCGATGGTGCCGGCCATGCCGCCTCCAACCACGACGAAATCAGCTGTGAGTCGCTTGGTTTTGAGGCAGCGGGGTTGTGAAGTGTTTTGTGTGTTCATGATTTGATAGAGGAGGTTGAGCGACTAATCCAAAAGTTCAGCAGGAAGTTCATTGGCTACCATCATGGGGACATTGCCGAAAGTATCAATCGGCTGTGTGTGACCGTTCGGCTCAAGTCCGTCCATGGTCATGAGACGCTCGCTTAACGAACCGACCGGAAGATCTCCCCAGACATCATCCTGACCGGGCTTGACCACCATCTGCGGGATGCAGCCTGTGATTTCGCGGAGCAGTTCCAAAAACCGATTGTCTCCCGTGTGGCGCGCCAGGGTGGCCAGTTCGATGCCGGAGGCGACATAGATGCCCGGCGCGCCATGCTGGTTCTGGATGTTTGCGAAATACGCCCCACGCGGCTCGATGCCGAGACGCTGGAGCGGAGTCCCCTTGGGAAACTTCGCGTCGTAGAGGAGCGTCCAGGTCTGCACCAAATCGGCGGCCTCGACCGCCCACTCAAGGTGAACCGGATCGCGTGTGATTTCATGGAGATGAACCAGGCCCGCCATGAGCGCGTAATTGCTCTCGCTATCGACCGCCATGAGCGCGTCGCCCACTCCGCCGCAGGTGAATCCTCGAAGCAAAAAGTGTTCTCGGTAATAGGCCGCCAGCCGCTTGGCAGTTTGAAGGTAGCACGGAGATCCGAAGCGCCGGTAGCCGTGGGCGAGCGCTTCCAACGCAAAGGCCCCACCCGTGCTGTCACCCCACAGGACATCGCCGGTTTCTGGATCGAGGCTGTAACCCAGATGCCCGAAACGCCGCTCCGTGCTCACCACGGCGTCCAGAAAACGGCGTGCCGTCTCGATCCAGAGGGGCTCAAGCGCCTCGCCGCGCGCCTCCAGCACATTCATCGCATGGAGGATGTCGCGACCCAACTCGAGCGGACGCCGCACCAGAGTGAAGGCGCGGCAGCCCGGGCGCTTGGCATTGAAGCTCAGCCAGCGTTTGCCATTCCATACGCCGTGAAAATACCCGCTGGGTGTCGCCGCCGTGCAGAGGAAAGAAAGCATCCGCTTCGCCCGCTCGCGACGCGTGGCATCAGGCGACTGGATCAGCGCGCGCATAGTGACCGCTCCGCCCGACCAACCACTTTGCATGACCCATGGGGAATTCGTTTGCGGGAGCGTTGCGCGGTAAAAACCCTCGCTCTCGACCCAGTTGAAGCGATCAAATTTCGCCTCCACGAGATCGGCCGCCTCTCGCAGTTTCTTGCCAAGATTTTTGCGCGATTCGAGTGGGCCTTTGTCACGGGCCTCGAAGCTGCGAAGGGCCAACTGGTGGACAAAGGCGGGAATGTTTTCCGCACGCACCGGGATGATGCGCAAGCGGGCCTCGATCGACTGGCCTGCGGCGAGGTCCATGCCGGGTTCGTCGGCCGCGACCCAATCACAGAAGCGGTAGCGCCGCAGGCGATGCACTGGCAGCGTGAATGTGACGCGGACCGGTTGACCGGGCAATGTCGTGAAAGAGACTCCGCTGACGCCCCAATCGCCGTAGATTTGGATTTCCACCAGCGCGCCGGCTTTGTTGATCGGGTCGTAAATGCCGACAAAAGGAGTGGTGAGGGCATTGCCGGCCAGTTCGACATGATAGCCAGTGGCCGAGGCGAGCCGTGGGACATCAGCAATGAGCATCGGGCCGTCCGGCGTCACGCCTTCCGTTGGAAAGTGCGGGCAGTATGGCTGGGGCGATACCAGAAAGCGGTTGCCATCGTAAACGACACCCGGCGCGATCACATAACTGCTCGAGGGAAGCGAGAAATCGACACTCTGGCGCATAGAGATGCCGCGAAAGTCGCCGACCGCCTCGGCACGCATGTCGAGAATCAAGGCTCCTGCTTCGATGCGCTGACTGCGCTTCATGGTGAGACCGCTCGCCTCGCCATGGCCCACACAGAGACCATCCCCGGCATTCACCATGAATGGGGCTTCGAGCATTTTGCCCTCCTTGTTAAAGCCCATAGCGGGCGGGTTCAGCCAGGCTTGAAAAATGGCATCCGATTCAGGCGGGAGATTCAGCTTCGTGCCGTTCGAGGAGATGGAATTGTTCATGACGATTCATTCATCCCATATTTAACAATTTTTGGGAATGGACGCAGGGCGAGAAAATTTGCACTCTGGACGGGATTTATGCAGCGATTGCGCGTATCCCCCGAGACTTTCGTTGGCCACTTGCTGAATGAGCAAAACACGCTCCATTTCGAACTGAGCGCGACTCCAATGGATTTTCGCCCGAGGAAGGGATGGTTGGCTGAAGCGAGCGGCATTCCTCATCATCTTTTTTACTTCTGCAAAAAAGGAAGCATCAAAGCCAAAGTGGGAGGTCATAATGTTTATCTTAAGGCAGGTGATGCAATTTGGATCGGGCCGGATACTTCCTTCCGTCTGGAATCGGATGAACCGATGGTGACTTCCATTGCTCGGTTTCGCCTGCGCTTGGAAAAAGCGAGCTCTGTCGCCTTTGCACTAAAAAGTGATTTCGTCGAGGCTCATGATGCCCAATTGAACGCGGCCTGGCTTGAAACGGTCCGCCAAGAATCCTACCTGCCCGCATTGCGTCCTTCGCGGTCTCTACGCTGCGCCTTGGCAGGTTTGCTCTCCATGACCTTTCTCCAGCATCCCGTCCTGCCTGGGCAAGCAGCAGGGG
>JBIKUM010000153.1:0-7236 GCA_044347585.1 Terrimicrobiaceae bacterium | reverse complement strand
CCATGTTCCATGCGATTGCCGCCGGCCTCGGCTACAAGAACAACGCGATACCATTTCTCCTCGCCGCCCAGCGCGCCGGCCTGCGCCGCGCGGGAGGTGTCTCCGGCGAAGCCCTTCTCTTCGGCCTCGCGGGGTTTTTGGAGCCCCGCTCCTTTGATGATGCTGATGAGGTGACGCGCCGTTATCTCAAGCCCCTGTGGGACGAGTGGTGGACTATTCGAGATGCGATGTCCCGGATCGTGCTGGATCGGAAAATGTGGAAGCTCTCCGGCATCCGCCCCTCCAACCATCCGCACCGCCGCTTGGGCGCTCTCGCGGCCGTCGCCACCGGATTCGAGACCCTTCGGAAATCCATGAGGAATTCTGGAGCGAAGGGATTCCGCGCCTGCCTCGAAAATCTCGATCATCCCTACTGGCGCCGGCATTGGAACCTCCGCGCCGCCGAACTCTCCAAACCCGTCGCCCTCATCGGCGGCGACCGTGTCACGGATCTCCTCATTAACGCCTTCCTTCCCTCGCAGCCGCTCGACATTGCCCGCGCGGAACTCGAGCGCCTCCGTGGCCCCTATCCGAGCGGACGACTCCTCCGTGCCAGCGATTGGTTGGTTGGCAGTGTGTCACCAAAACTCATGCGCACAGCCAAGGATCAGCAGGGGCTTCTGCAACTTTATGCGGATTTTTCAGCAGTCTCCCCGCTCGAGGCGGCGTCGAAAATACTCAATGCCAAATAGAAATAAAATATTCTGGCATCCATCGTCTGCGTTGGTATTTGTTGCTGGCAGTCATACTCGTGGTTGATCTTCCGCATTATCAATGAATTCGACACCAAAACTGCTTTGCATCGATGACAGTCAGTTGGTTCAAAGTCTGGTGGCCCGGGAGTTGGAATCCTACGAGGTTGAACTCCATTTGGCCAGCGATGGCGTGGCGGGGTTGGATTGCTGCCTGCGCGAAATGCCGGATTTGGTCATGCTCGACCTGAGGATGCCGGCAATGAATGGCATCGAGTTTCTCAAAAAATGGAAAGCCGAACTGGGTTTTGCCGACACCCGGTTCATCGTCATGACATCCGAGACCGGTCGCGACATCGTGGAGGAGGTTCTGCGTTTGGGCATCTCGGACTATATCGCAAAACCATTTTCTGGAAAAACACTTATCAGCAGGCTGTCGCAGCATGTCTCCCTAAGAAAGCGTTCGGTCCGCACGCCGATTCCCCACACGCAAAGGCTCTTTGCTTCCGCTTCCTCGGCTGCCGCTCCCGTCAAAACCGCCGCCGCTTCGGCAAATGAGTTGAATTTGCGATCCATACCGGTTCTCACGCGCAAGATCGAAGCAAACCACACCGAATCGGCTGAGGAGGAACATACATTGCAAGATGTGATTTCAAGATACCAAGTCCTTTTGGGAGCCGGGAATGCGTATTTGACCAGCGTTCTGGCCGAGTTGTTGAAGGAGGGGAAGGTTTATGTTGAATCCGAAAAGTTTTCGGAACGAATTCAATTAAAATATGATACGGTCAAGCTTGAGGCTGCCGCAGCCGCCTCGCTCCTGACTCGCTACTTCGAGGAGCAACGCTTGGAAAGTCAAAAAAATGCCGGCGTCACGCAGAGGATCGTTTTGCACCGCCCATCCAGAAAAGCCCGTCCATCAAGTTGATCGTAATGTTTTTCCAGAAAGTAAGTCGCTCGAGGGAATGAGCCAATTGAAATATCTTCTCACCAACGAAAGTATCACCTTCAAAGGCGTCAAACTCCGCCGCATCCGCGCCTTGAAGGATATCCGCTCGGACTTCGACGAGCTCATCCAATCAGGGTGCCTCGGCGGTTGGATCGAAAGCGAGGAGAACCTCTCGCACGCCGGTCTGTGCTGGGTGCATGCGGATGCCAAGGTTTATGGCAAAGCCCAGGTCTCCGGGGATGCTCGGGTCACGGATCAAGCCGTGGTCTGCGGAAACGCCATGATCTCCGGCCAGGCGCTGGTGGCGGGTCAGTCGCGCATATCCGGAAATGCCCAGATCACCGGCCTCGCAAAAATCGACGGCAAGCAAGTCTCGGTCGCGGGTCGCGCATGGGTGGGGGACTACGGTCAGGTGCGTGGCAGCGCCTGCGTGATGGGCGAGGCAAAAGTGGGCGATTGCGCCTGCGTTTCTCAAATGGCCGTCGTCACCGGCCGAACAAAAATCTCCGGCAATTCCCAAATCTCCGGCGCGGCCCGGGTTCAAAACAAGGCCACCGTTTGCGGCGATGCCGAAGTGCGTGGCCACGCGCTCGTTCGTGGCCGGGCAACGGTCGGCGGCGCCGCAGTGGTCGAAGGCGAAATGATCTTGGGCGGCGCGGTGAATGTCGCGGGAACCGCGATTTTAAGCGGCAGTGAACGGATCGTGGGTTCGGCTCAAATCGGCTGAAGATTATTTTGCCGGTTTCGAAATCTCTTTCGAGCACGACCAGCGCACAGCGACATGCCGCGTCTCCGGAAGGATGAACTTTCGGATTTCCATCTCCACCGAGGCGGCGTCAAATTCGCTCAAAACCACTTCGCCTATTTCCCGGGCGAGGGATTCGATAAGCCGTCTCGGCCGCTCTGCGGCGAGTTCCGAGACGCGCTGGCAAACGGCGGCGTAGTCCACCGTGAGGGTGATGTCGTCCTTCATCTCGGCAAAATTTCTCGCCGGTCGGATGCAGAGATCGATTTCGACCTCCTGGGCATCGCTCCGCTCTGCATCAGGCACGCCGATCCAGGTTTTGACCCGCAACGAATCGATAATGATCTCGCTCATAGCAACGGCCTGATCCTCATAAATCCTAGGTTGCAAGAAAAGCGTGTGAGTCGCAAAAGCCAAGGGAGCATGGGCGTCCCGCCCGTGTTGACACTGATTTCCGTCTCGAATTGTTTCCTCATCCGGTTGCTTTCGCCTCACAGCAACTGCTGCACGGCCGCAATGTCGCGGGCGATGATCGTCGGCTTTGCCGGGATGAGTTTTTCGATGCGATCGAAGCCTGAGAGCACCGCCACATCGAGCACGCCGCCGTGGCGGGCGGTTTCGATATCATGCACCATGTCGCCGACGAACATCGTCTCCTTCGGATCCAGTGAGTGGGTGTGCAGGATTTCGCGAATCTTTTCCCGCTTGTCCATGATCTCCGTGTAGGCGACCTCGAAATATTTCTCCACCCCGAGCCTCCCGGCTTGGATTTTGAAATGCGAGGTCTTGATCGTGCTCAGTAAAAAAGTCCGCCTGCCCGTGGCGCGGCAGAATTTCAAAAAATCCAGCGCCCCTGGCAGGAGTTCGATCCGGTCGTTCAAGCCCAGGAAAAACCGCTCGTAAAGCGCCTCCAAGCCCTCGGCCGTGGCGTCGGGCAGCAGGTCCGCGTAGAATTCCGAAAACGGCAGGCGGAAATGCTCGCGGAATTCCTCCAGTGTGAGCGCGTCCCGCCCATACTCGGCAAAGATCAGGTTCGTCGCCTCAAGCACGGCGCCGAGATCGTCCGCCAGCGTGCCGGACCAGTCGAGAAGCACATTGCGAATCATCTTTCTTAGAAAATAATAGCCAACCGTGCGCCAATCACGAAGGCATTCGGCGCCGAGTTGTCCCCGCCCGGATTCACAATCAGCTGGGCATCCGGCTGCAAAATGCACCACGGGGCGAGCACACATTGGTAGGTGGCTTCCAGAACCATCTCGGACACCGCGCCGTCTCCGCCCGCCGCTCCGATATCCGCGCGCGCATCGGGGCTCAGCGCGGCAAAGCCATACGCCAGACCGAAAGAATCTTCGCGCCGACCGGGTATCAGGCCTTTGTAGGTGAATCCCATATCAAAGAAGAAATCGACCACATTCCTGTCGGGTGGGGTGAAGCCGGTGCGGCCGAAAAACCCAAGCCCCTCGTCGCTCTTGGGGTCTGCCTCCCCATTCTCGCGGAACAGCATTTGGTCGAGCACCAGATAATATCCCGAGTTGCCGGATGAGGTGGAGTCAGCCAGCGCGTCCGCATATTGACCGCTCTGAAGCCACGCCCCCAGCTTCAAGAAACCCGGCAGCAACCGACATTCATCCGCCTTGCCCCAGTAAAATTGCGCCTCGTTCATCCAGGTGAACCCATTTTGCGCGTCCAACCTCCAGCGGAATCCGTGGCGGTTCACATCCTGCGCAAAGACATTTCCCTGGTAGGCTCCCGAGAGGAAAGTGAAGGAATCATTCGGCGAGTAGGCGAGTCGCAGCCCGGGCGCGCCGACTGGAAAGGCTGCGCCGCCGTTCGGCATGTTGGAACCCACCAGTGCCGTCCAGCCGAATTCGGCATTGATAAAAAGACCGCCGTAATCGGAGACAAGAAATTCCGAGTCGGCTGTGATCTGGCCGACACGCAGGGAGATTTGTTGATCCAGAAAATCCTGCTCCAGCCAAAGCTCCGCACACCGCAGCGTGTCGAAACCGGCGATGTTTGAAATCGTCAGAAAATTTCCGACCAAATCCTGGCTTGCGTCCTTTCCGCTCAGCCAGAGCCATGTCGTGCTGGCTCTCGCCCCGTGCCAGCCAACGAGCTTTTCCAAGTCCAGGTCGGACCCGAAATCCAGCAACCCGGTGTAGACCGATCCCGTGCGAAGCCCGCCTGCCGTGTTTCCCCAGACCTCCGCCGTGTAGTTGGCAAAAAATTCCACGCCGCGAT
This sequence comes from Terrimicrobiaceae bacterium, assembly GCA_044347585.1. Lineage (GTDB taxonomy): Bacteria > Verrucomicrobiota > Verrucomicrobiia > Chthoniobacterales > Terrimicrobiaceae > UBA967. Next base: position 2,573 of record JBIKUM010000153.1, on the reverse strand, counting down.
CCGACATTGCGGAGCCACGCCCAAACCACTCGCCGGTCAGCGTCTCGCGCTGCAAAAACGGCGCCGAGGCATCTTGCGGAGTCTGGTTCTGGGCGGTTGAAACCAGCGCCGTCGAAAGCACAGCGCATAAAATAGAAAATAAGGTCTTCACCCCATGACCCTGTTTCATTTGGCGCGCGCAGGTCAAGGAAGGTTCGTTTTCCTTTTTTGCGCGGCCTTCACAAAGCCCGCCGCATCTGTTTGACTTCTCCCCATGCCACGCGAAGCAACCATCCACCGCACGACTTCGGAGACCTCGATTCAACTTTCCATCAATCTCGATGGCTCGGGTATCTCCCGCATCTCCACCGGGATCGCTTTTTTCGACCACATGCTCACCCTGTTTTCAAAACACGGGCTCATGGATCTGGATGTCACCGCCAAGGGCGATATCGAAGTGGACTTCCATCACACGGTTGAAGACACGGGCATCGCACTCGGACAGGCGATCACGCAGGCGCTGGGCGACAAGGCCGGCATTCGCAGGTATGGGTTTTTCTATGTTCCCATGGATGAAGCCCTCGTCCGCGCGGTGGTGGATCTGAGCGGTCGTCCGTTTCTGGCCTACAACGCCCCCGAGCGTGTTTCCGCCATCGGTGGCAATTTCGAGTTTCAGTTGGTCGAGGAGTTTCTCCGCGCCATCTCCGTGCACGCCGGCATGAACCTGCATGTGGACATCCTCGCCGGTCGCGACGCCCACCACATGGCGGAAGGGGTTTTCAAATCCCTCGCCCGCGCGCTCGATCAAGCGACAGCGGTGGATTCCCGCGTTCAAGGCATCCCGAGCACGAAGGGTGTTCTGTGAGCGGGAAAAAACTTGGCGTCATCGATTACGGAAGCGGCAACCTTCGCAGCGTGTGCAAGGCGATCGAAGCCGCCGGATCCACACCCAGCCTTGTCACCGACCCCTCGGGCCTTGACTCGTTGGATGCTATAGTCGTCCCCGGCGTGGGCGCTTTTGCGCATTGCGCAGAAAACCTTCGCGCCACCGGCTTGTGGGATCCCGTTCGCGAATGGGCGCTCTCCGGTCGTCCCTACCTCGGCATCTGTCTTGGCTACCAGCTTCTCTTTGAATCCAGCGAGGAATCCCCCGGTGTCGAGGGCCTTGGTGTGCTCAAAGGACGCGTCGTGCGATTTTCCGATTCCGTCCTCAAGGTTCCGCATATGGGTTGGAACACGCTCTCGAAAACCTTCGGGCCGCTCTACAACGGACTCTCCGGCGATGTTTCCATGTATTTCGTGCATTCCTACTATCCCGTGCCCGCCGACTCCTCGTTGGTGAGTGCGTGGAGTGACTACGGTGTTTCCTTCGCCGCCGGGGTCTCCTCGGGCGCACTGCACGCCGTTCAATTCCATCCTGAAAAAAGCCAGTCCGCCGGACTCGCTCTGCTTCGCAATTTTCTTTCGACACTATGATCCTTCTGCCCGCGATTGACCTCATGGGTGGTGAAGTCGTGCGCCTCAAGCGCGGACTCGCCACCGAGAAAACCGTTTATTCCTCCGACCCCGTGGCCTTCGCCAAAAAGTGGGAGGACTCCGGCGCCGACTGGCTCCACATCGTCGATCTCGACGCCGCCTTCACCGGCGAACCGCAGAATCTCGATGCCGTCGCGAAAATCTGCGCTGCTGTGAAAGTCCCCTGCGAACTCGGCGGCGGTATGCGCAGTGTCGAAAAAATCCAAGCCGCCTTCGATGCCGGCGTGAGCCGTGTCATCCTCGGCACCAAGGCCTGCCAATCTCCTGAAACCATCGCGGACATCTGCTCCCGCTTCGGCGGCGAGCGCATAGCCGTCGGCATCGACGCCCATGGAGGCAAGGTCGCTGTGAAGGGATGGACCGAGACCACTGGCACATCAGCCACCGATCTCGCCCTCGCCGCCCAGCAAGCCGGCGCGGGAACAATCATCTACACCGACATCGCCACCGACGGCATGCTCGAGGGCCCTAATTTCGCCGAGCTCGAAAAAATGCTCTCCATCCTCACTTGCAACCTCGTCGCCAGCGGCGGCGTCTCCTGCGCCGACGACCTGCGCCGCCTGAACGCCATGCCCAGCCTCTACGGAGCCATCATCGGCAAAGCCCTCTACGACGGCCGCATCACAGGCAACCTCCGCACGATCCTCGAAAACCAAAACTCCGCCCCCGCCCAACCCTGACCCGCTCTAATACAGGAGGGGAGCACGGTCGTCTCGACCGTGAAAGAAACTCGCGCCGCAACCTCAACGATCACCGCCCACCGCTTGGCGGCTGAAAAATGGGAGGGCCATTCTCCGGCATGGCCCAAATATCAAACACGGAAGGTTTGGAATGACAGCCAGGCACCTCCCCGCGAAAAACAGCCCAAGCCACGCCTGCCGTCTGCACGCCCGAGACGGTCATGCTCCCCTCCGCCGCCGCTACTCTCCGACCCGTAGGTCTCCGAGCCGGAGGGCGGCTGAAAAATGGGTCATGCGAGGACGATGAACCCAGTGTCACGCCGTAGCCGCGAAGCGCGTAGGCGGATCCCTTCAAATGATTTTGTCGCGAATCGCGCT
>JBIKUM010000151.1:0-7248 GCA_044347585.1 Terrimicrobiaceae bacterium | reverse complement strand
CGGTGTTTCCAAGGCATGGCACCCTGGATGATCTTTCCCCCGCCTGCTGGCATACGGCAGCCCATGACGAGGTCGGCGCCGGCGCGGAGTTTCTCGACGAAGGGTTTTATCTCCGCAAAGTCGTAGCTGCTGTCCGAGTCGCCCATGATGAGGAATCGTCCGTGGGCGGCTTCCATGCCGTGGCGAAGGGCGTTGCCGTAGCCTTTTTCGGGGACATCGACAACGCGGGCACCGAGCTTGCGGGCGAGGTCTTGAGATCCATCGGTGCTGCCGTTGTCGGCGATGAGGATTTCTCCCTCGACTCTGGCATTTGAAAGCCCTCGCTGGGCTGCGGCAATGCAATCGGCCAGTGTTTCAGCCTCATTGAGGCAGGGCATGAGGATCGTGACTTCCATTTTCAGATTAATTTCCGCTTTCGCCGGCTTTCAAAACGGCTTCGGCTTCGGTTCTGGCGCCGCGTTGGGCGAGGAGTTGGGCGCCACGCTGGGCTATTTGGCGGCGGACTTCGGGGGCGGTGCCGTTCATGGAGAGGATGAATTGGTTTTGGGCGTCGCCGAATCGTTTTTGATCCACATAGAGGTCGCCGAGTTCGATGCGGACGGCATTGCTGGCGGGGGAGCGGTCGAGTATGCCTTTGAGCATGATCTCGGCGGCGACGGGATTGCCTTCCGATATGCGCAGGAAGCGGGCGAGGTGGAATTCGGCCTCGTCTTTCGTTTGGTCTGGCACGATTTCGAGCATGAGGACATCCTGCTTCAGTGCGTTTGTTAGGAAATTTTTAGGATACGGAATCGGGCGGGCCCATTGCGGCAGGATTTTTTTGAAAAGGGCGCGCTGTCCGAATGAGTTCTCAAGCGATTTTCCGGGAACAGGATTCGGGTAAAGAATTTGAAAATACGGGCCGATAAAGTTTTCCCAAGTCATCAGTGAGACATGCGTGATGCCGTGTTCCTTGAGCATGGCAAGTGCCTCCTCATCGGACTGAGCGTTCAGCATCTTGGCAGCGGATTTAAGGCCGTCCACATTTTCCCAGTAAAGGGTTCCTATCGTTTTAAATCCACCAAGTGTTGAAAGTAGGCATGAGCTATTTGGACTGCTCAGGAGCACGATAGGTTTTCCATTCGCATTTTGCAGGATGGTTTTAGCCATGTCGCGGTGCAGCAGCGCCAGAAGTTGACCAGAGCCGACCTGCATATTCTGCTTGCTGTTGTATTGCTGCCAAAAAGGCATGAGCATGCCATTCACGGTATCGACAGAAAAGAGGTAGGCTGCACCACACAAAGCAATCGCCGCCCCGACTCGGAAGGCCGGGAGGCGAGGCACCAAGCGCCAGAGTTGAGGAATGACAAGCGCGGCCAAGGCGATGTAAAGCGGGCCATTCAGCATGCCCCAGCGCACTTGGTAGATTTGCATCGCTGTTATGGCCAAAATAGGAATGCAGAGAAAAATGAAGACTCCTTTTGTCGCAGAATTGACATTTTTGAGGAAGGCGATGATCAGCGAGGCCAGAAGGAATACTGGGAAAAGTCCGAATGCCACTTTCCAAGTGATGGCGCCCATTTGAATTCGCGTCAAAAGCGGTAGCAACTCAGCGATATTTTTCCAAAGGCCGCCCATAAAGGGATCACCGGGGATATAAACAGAGGGACCGAGGGTCAGAATGACGATTGGAAGAACGGCGCATGCCCCGAGCGGCAAGAGCAGTTTTTTCCATGGGAAGGGGGCTTTTCCTGATTGCAGGTCATTGATCCAGCGCGTGACCTCGAAAATGATCCATCCGCCGCCCAGCCAGGCCAAGGCGTAGAGGGGGTGGTTCACTTCCAAACGCATCCCGATGTAGTTGGGGAAATACTCTAAAATGTAAAAACCCAAGCTGCCAGAGGCTGTGGTTATGGCCCAGAGCCTCCAGAGTTCAGGGTGATACTGACAACCTTGCCGGGCTGCCTTTTTGATAAACAGCGATGCCGTGACAATGGCTCCCAGACCAACTCCCACTGCAACAAATGCCGCAGAAAACCCGCTGATCCAAAGTGCTGCAGCGCCACTTATGCCTGAGAAAATCATGCCGTGGCGCGCTTGTTTGAGCGAGGTGGGGATGATGAATGCAGTGCCGTCGGAGTTTTGAACCCAGCCCGCACCGGCCCAGGCGATGCCGAAAATGATGCCCATGAGGGCGAAGGCGGTGATGCCGTGGTGGTCGGGGTAGGCGGGCAAGAAACCTTCGTAGAACGAGGCGGTGGTGATCATTCCAATCGCCAGCACGGATCCGCAGAGTGGCCCAAAACGGCGGGCGGACAGCGTTGCAAAGAGGCCGAGGGCGACGATAAGAAGCAGGGGATTTGCCCAGATCGATGCTCGAAAAATGCTGTTCCGAAGCGTGTCGCCGGAGAAGTGGCAGAGAAGCTCGCCCAGAGCTCTCAGATACCATGCAAATCCCGAGCTCCAGTGCACCTCGCGCCCCTCCGGTGCGTTGTCCATATCCGTGTAGCGCACCCGCCATTCACCATTTTCTCCGAGTTTCTCCGCATGGCGGTTCCACACATAGCCGTCGAAAGCAATCTCGAGAAGCGGCACGGGGAGGACTTCGGTGGGCTTGGCATTGGGGCCGTCGAGTTCGCGGCAGAGCCGCACTGTCACGCTGTCGATGAGAAAAGCGTGGAACAAAACATACCCGATGCAAACGAACAGGATGGCGTAGAAGCCGCTCCAGGAGAGGATTCGCGCGAGAGGGCTTGCCGTTGGTTCGGGCGGTATAGCAGTCGGCGAGGTGTCTGTTTCCGCCGCGCTGCGGGATTTAGCGCTTTGTTTTTTAGAAGATTTTTTTGAGGAGTCCAAGGTGCGTTACTTTAAAAACCGGGACACAAAAAGAAAGCTCGAAAACCCAGCTTTGCAATGGGTGAGGGCGTTTGATTTAAACGAAAGGATGGAAACTCTGCATTGTAGACTCGGTGACCTGTTCTCACCAATCGGTCTCGTGGCTGTATCTCTAGACACCTGTATGCTGACTATCATCGGTGCAGTCGCACGTCGGCATGGAATCGACCTTCGGAAGACAACGGTGAAGGTGTTGAAGGAGACGACTTCACAGGTGGCAGGGCTAAATATTCATTGAAAAATATACGACATAGTCATATGGAGTTTATAGAATCTTCTTAGTTCACAAAACAGATCACCCGGTTTCCAGATGAAGACTATCGAGCTTTCCAAATCGATCTCGCCAGCGAACCCTTGCAAGGGGCTGTCATGCGCGGATGTGGAGGCTTTCGGAAGGCCCGCATGGCGTTTCCCAGTGCCGGAATCGGTAAGAGCGGCGGTGCGCGTGTGATTTACCTGCACAACCCAGAAAGAGACGAAATCCACCTTGTTGCAATCTATGGCAAAAGTTCCAAAACATCTCTCACCCAAGCAGAGCAAAACGCGCTCCGGAAAATTGCGCACCAAATCCGAAATTCTGGAGGCGCTTGAGGACATGCCTTTCGATGGCGGGCACTTGGTCAGTTCGGCCAGTCAATTCGCGGAATCCCTGCAGGACTCCCGCAAAGCCACCTTGCGGCGCGCGAGCATCCCAACACCAGAATCGCTTGATGCCAGTCAGATCGCGGACTTGCGAAAGAGCCTCAATCTTAGCCAAGCCGTTTTCGCGGCCTTCCTCGGCGTCCGACCTGCGAGTGTGATGAGCTGGGAGTATGGTCGGCGGCGACCCTCCGGTTCGGCTCTACGCCTTCTTCAGATCGCGACCCGGCATCCTGAAGTTCTTCTGGAAGTCGCTTGATAGCGAAGAGCTCTCTTCATGGTTTCTATGGAATACGCAAAAAGCTAAACCCGCTGTCTCGAAAAAGTCGGCTTTGCAATGGCCGTGGGTGTTTGTTTAGACTGCGCGCATGGTTGAAATTTCGATTCAGTATTTGGGAGATTTGCGCTGCGAGGCGCGGCACGAACCGTCGGGAACTGTGATTACCACTGATGCTCCGGTGGACAATGAGGGTCGCGGCGAGTCGTTTTCGCCCACTGATCTTGCGGCGACTTCCCTCGGGGCCTGCATGCTCACCATTATGGGTATCGCCGCGCGTCGGCATGGAATTGATCTGGGCAAAACAACGGTGAAGGTGCTGAAGGAAATGACTCCTCAGCCGCCCCGGCTAATTGCCAAGCTGACGGTTGTCTTTACGATTCCGCTCCCGGCTGATCATCCTCAGCGCACGCTTTTGGAAAATGCCGCGCGCAGCTGCCCGGTGCACCTGAGTTTGCATCCGGAGGTGACTCAAGAGATGCGTTTCGACTGGGTGGGGTGATGAAGTTTTAAGACTTAAGGTTTAAGTTTTAAGTTCGTGCTGCCGCGCGGGGCTTGCTTTCGATTTCAAACTTTTTGCGACTTCAACCGAATACCGGATTCGTGGAGTTCGATGAGGCGTTGGCGGTAAAGGTTGCCGAGGGCTTGTTTGAAGGCTTTTTTGCTTGTTTGAAAAGCGGCGCGAATTTCTTCGGGCGAGCTGGAGTCGCTGTAGGGGAGTCGGCCTTGATTTGAGCGGAGGGCGGCGAGGATGCGGTCGGCGAGGGGGGCAACGCGTTGGTAGCCTTGCGGGTCGAGTCCGAGGTCGATCTTCCCGTCGGGACGGATGGCGCGCACGAAGCCCTCGCAGCGCTGGCCGATCTCGAGCGGCGTGGAAAGTTCGCTGTGGTAGAGGAGCCCGAGGCGGGAGTTGTTGATGATGGCGTTGTAGCCGAGGGGTGTCTCGCTGGCGATGAGGAGGGAGACTTCGTAGCCGGTTTTGTAGGGCGGCGGCGTGTGATCGATATGCCCTTCGAGGCGAGTGGTGGCGATGATGCGCTCGGTCTGGTGGTCGATAAAAACATATACGACCACTGTGTCGCCGACCTGCACGCGACGCTCCTGTTCGGCATTCGGAAGAAGGAGGTCTTTTTTCAGCCCCCAGTCGAGGAAGGCTCCCATGCGAGGGTGGACTTCCGTGACATTCAATGCCGCGAAGTCGCCGACTGTGGCCAGCGGCTTGAGTGTGGTTGCGACGAGACGGTCTTCGGAATCGCGATAGATAAATACCTCCAGGACATCGCTGGGACGGGCGCCTTTCGGAATGGCATCCCCCGGCAGGAGGATTTCGCCGAGTTCCCCGCCATCTAGGAATAGCCCAGGGCTGGAGTCTTTGAGGACGGTGAGGCGGTTCAGTTTTCCGAGTAGAGACATGGGGACGAAGTTTTAAGTTTTAAGAATCGGAGCGAAGCGGAGACAGACTGCCGGAGGCAGCCCGAAGGGTCGAGCGAAGCGTCGTCAATTAAGTTCTAAGCTTCCGCGACTTATTTTCCGCTATACCAAAGCCCCCGGCGCCAGTTGTGGCGTTGAAGTTTTTCTAGGAGGTCGGGGGCGAGGTCGGGCAGGTCGCTGGCGGCGCAGTTTGCCTCGGCTTGCGCGGGGTTGCGGATGCCGGGGATGACCGTTGAGACGGCGGGGTGGGCGAGGACGAACTTGAGCGCCGCTTCTGCCATCGTGAGCCCAGTGCTTGAAATATCCTTGCGGATGGCCTCAGTGCGCCGGACGGCGCGGCCCAAGCGGTCGCCCGCAAAATAGGAACTGCGGAAGTCATCGGATGGGAACTGGGTCTCGGCCGTGAATTTGCCGGTCAGGACGCCTTCGTCGAACGCCACGCGCACAATGACGCCCACGCCGTGTTCCTGCGCTACATCGAGCAACTCAGCGGCGGGTTCCTGCTCGAAAAAGTTGTAGATGACCTGCACGGAGTCGACCCATCCGCCGCGCATCAAATCGACAACGCTATTCTGGTCTTGCTCGGGCGTGGAGACGCCGATGAGCCCGATCTGGCCTTCGCGTTGCAGGTTGCGGAGTAATTTGAACGGCGTGGGATTGCGGTTCCAGGCGCGCGTCCAGGTGTGGAGTTGCAAAAGGTCGATCCGCTCCGTGCCAAGGTTGGCGCAGCGTTGAGCAATGTTTTCCCGTAGGTAAGATTCGGCGTAGCGTTCCTCTGCTTTGCAATAAGGCGACGGTGGCCAGATTCCAGGCGTTGCCGGGGTCTTGGTGGCGACGAAGACCTTTTCGGTTTGGCCTGCGGCGGCGCGTTCGCGGAGGACTTGGGCGATGAGCTTTTCGCTGCGTCCATTTCCATAGCCTGCTGCTGTGTCGATAAAGTTGCACCCGAGGTCGAGCGCACGGTGCAGGGCGGCGATCGAGTCAATGTCCGCCTGCGCGCCCCAACTGCCGCCGATGGCCCAAGAACCAAAGCCTATTTCTGAGCAGTTGAATCCGTGTTTGCCAAAGGGACGATGTTTCATGGTCGAGTTGTTTCTATCGCAGAGAGGCGCCTTTACCAGCGCAGACCACGCAAGCGTTCGGATGTTTCACGAACAGGCCGCCGCCGTGCGGGTCCTGTAGCGGCTGTCTATGACTGCCGGGGAGGGACAGAATCATTTTTTGGAGGGTAGACCAAGGTTGGGGTGCTGTCTGAGCGCGGTTCGGTGCTGTCCGAGGGGATATTTGGGTCAAGCCGGAGGTCGACCCTCCAAGGATTGACACGCTGCCGCGCGGGAAGCGGCGCAAAACAAACCACCTATTTGGCGGCGCCGAGGCGTTCGCGGTTGTAGCGGTTTTGGGTGATTTCATCGGTCCAGGAGCGGTTTTTCAAATACCAGTCCACGGTTTTGGCGAGGCCGGTTTCGAAGGATTCGCGGGGTGCCCAGCCGAGTTCGGATTGGAGTTTTGAGCAGTTGATCGCGTAGCGGCGGTCGTGGCCGGGGCGGTCGGCGACATAGGTGATCTGGGCGGTGTAGGAGGCTCCGTCGGGGCGGGGGGATTTCGCGTCGAGAAGGGCGCAGAGGGTTTTCACCACATCGAGGTTCGCGCGTTCGTTGAGGCCGCCGACATTGTAGGTTTCACCCGTGCGGCCGCGTTGCAGAACAAGCCAGATGGCGGCGGCGTGGTCCTCGACATAGAGCCAGTCGCGAATCTGCTGTCCATCGCCATAGACGGGGAGCGGCTTGCCATCGAGGGCGTTCAGGATGATGAGGGGGATGAGCTTCTCGGGAAAATGGTAGGGGCCGTAGTTGTTGGAGCAGTTAGTTGTAAGGGTAGGAAGGCCGTAGGTGTGTTGGAAGGCGCGAACGAGGTGGTCGCTGGCGGCCTTGGAGGCGGCGTAGGGGCTGTTTGGCGCGAAGGGCGTGGTCTCGGAGAAGGCCGGGTCGTGCGGGGCAAGTGTGCCGTAAACTTCGTCTGTCGAGACA
>JBIKUM010000152.1:0-7248 GCA_044347585.1 Terrimicrobiaceae bacterium | reverse complement strand
AATCGTTCATCAAAGACGCACTCTCCTCGCCCCCCCTTGGCGGCGGCTCATGGGGTTTTCAGCGCTCGGTGAACTTCAGCGAACGCACGGGTTCGCTGCAGATCGTTCTTAAGAATGCCTCGGGTGTCGCCAAAACGAAGGCCTCGATCCAGGCACGCCAGACTGGGACATCGAAGGACTACAGCATACAAGGTTGGACGGAACTTCCGGATGAGGTCAAGCGGTCGATGTTTGTCTTGAAGGAAAGCAATCCTGTGCGTGTCGAAGAAGAGATTTTTGAAATCGTTGACCGCCTACTGTCCGAGCTCCCAGAGCGTGACCAGTCTGCGACATTCGAGCGGCCCGCGCCTCCGCCGAAGCCAACTTTTGCGCCATTGATTCCAGAAATTCAGAACGCTCCAGCGGAGCCTTCTGCAGAATCTTTTGATTCCAATCAGGCGTTCATAGACTCCCTGCTCTCAGGCGACAAAGAGAATCCTGCGGAAGCCGAGCCTGCAGCGGAATCCGCCGAGTCCAATCAGGCGCTTGTGGATTCCTTGCTCTCGCCCGACAACAGCGATCAACCGCCAGCGGACGAGGAGCCAGCGAGCGCACCCGCGACTGAAGCCCCCGCTGAGGAGGCTGCGGCACCAGAGGAAGCAGCGCCCAAGGCCAAGGCGACGAAACCTAAAAAGGCGGCAAAATGAAGACAGCGGGTTACCCGCTCTGGGCCATGGTATCGCGATAGAGGGCCGCATACGCTCCACCGCGCGCGACGAGCTCCGCCCCGGATCCGTCATCCACAACACTTCCATTTTTAAGCACCACGATGCGGCCGAGGCCGTGAATGGTGGTAAGCCGGTGGGTAATGATGAGGGTCGTCCTGCCCTTCATGAGTTCCAAGATTGTTCCCATGATGGCGTGCTCGGTGCTGGGATCGAGGGCGCTTGTCGGCTCGTCCAATAAAAGAATCGGCGCATTTTTGAGAAACGCCCGGGCAATGCCGATGCGCTGACGCTGACCGACGCTCAGGTGGCCGCCGCGCTCTCCCACGGGGCTGTCGAAACCCTTCGGCATGCGTTGAATGAAGTCCAGCGCTTGGGCTTTTCTCGCAGCCTCCTCGATCTCGGCATCCGTCGCGCCAGGTTTCCCATAGGCGATGTTTTCGCGGATCGTGGTTGAAAAGAGGAGCGTATCCTGAAGGACCATGCCGATGTGCGAGCGCAGGCTCTTTTTTGTAATAGAGCGGAGATCGCGTCCGTCGAGGGACACCGTGCCGCCTGTGGGATCGTAGAATCTCGGCACGAGACTCAAAAGGGTGCTCTTACCCGTGCCCGTGCCGCCGACAAATGCAACGGTCTGGCCAGGCTCGATGGTGAAATTGATATCCTGCAGGACTCCCCGATCTTCCGTGTAGCCGAAGCCAACCCCTGCAAACTCGATGCGTCCCCTCACCTCTTTCAGGTCTACGGCATCCGGCGCGTCAGGCACATCGTCCTGACGGTCCAGAACCTCGAAGCACCTCTGCGCCCCGGCTGCGGCCCCCTCAAGCGCCCACGCCGTGTAAGTGAGCTGCTCCAAGGGTTGATAAAGCATGAGGAGATAAGAGGAAAAAACCAGCAGGTCTCCCAGAGTGAAAGACGCAGCGGGATTCATGACCTGCAGGGAGCCGATGTAATACATGAGCGCCGTGCCGGCGGCCATGAGGGTTCCCACGACCAAGGCGCTCGCCACGGAAGTCATGTTCAGCTTCATGTTCGCCTCCAAGCTGCGCGAGGCACGGCGGCGGAATTGATCCACCTCGAAGGACTCGCGTCCGAAGGCGTGAACCATGCGAATCTGACTCAAACCCTCCTGTGCGATGGTGAGCAGATCGCTCTCGCGTTCATGAATGTCGGTGGATTGGTTTCTCACGCGAACGGCATAGAAGCGGATCGCCCAGACCACCGGCGGCAAAATCGCAAGAGAAGCCAGCGTGAGCGGCCAATTCATCCGCACCATCACAAAAAAAGTCGCCACCAGCATGACGACAGATGACAGCACGGTCGCGAAACCTTTGTTGTAAATCGTCTGGATGCTCTGCGAGTCGTAGGCCACGCGGAAGCTGGAGTCCGCACTGCGGCGCGAATCGTGGAATTTAAGCGGCAGGTTTTGCAGGGCTGTATAGAGATCCGTGCGCAGCTTCAGCAAGGACTGGAGCCCCACGCGGACGAAAAGGTAATTCGACCCCAGATTCACCAAGCCTGCGAGAAGGCTGATCAAAACCATCGCGAGGCAGAGCCAGAAAACAACGAGTGATGGCGAAGTGGCGCCGAACCATTCCTTCAAAAGCACGCGCGTCTCGGCTGTGCCTGCCGATGAGTCAAGGACGCCGTCGACGATGAATTTGAAGGGCCAGGGCTTGAGGAGATTGAAGCCGATGGATACCAGAGTGAGCCCAACGCCTCCCGCAGTGGCCAAAGCGAAGGGGCGGAAATAGCGGATCGTTCTCGCGTAGATATTCACTCACCTCCTGCTAAGGCAGCAGCGAGCTTCAAGCAAGACAACAGAGGCGCGGAGGGGCCAAGATTTGATTTGCCACAACGCCACCCCTCTGCTGAAAACTCCTCCCACTTTGGACAACATCTCTATTCAACGCCCCCGCAATCTCGACTGGCAGCGGGCCTCGGCGCTCCTCTACGGCGACTGGGGAACCAGCAAAGCGTATGTTTTGGGCCTCACCTTTGCGGCAATCGGCTTTTCCTCGTTTCCGATCATCATAGCCGTGTGCGTGCTCTCGCTCCTCGTGGGCCTGAACTACATTGTCATTTGCCGCTGCTTCCCCGAAGGAGGCGGCGTCTACTCGGCAGCCGGTGCGCATGGAAAAGTCCTCTCGGTTGTGGCGGCCCTCCTGCTTGTGGCAGACCTCACCGTCACTGCGGCACTCAGCGGATGGGCGGCCATGAGCTACCTTGGCATCCCGAAGGACTACATCATGGTGGCGACGATCGGGGTGATTCTGGTAATCGGAGCCATCAATTTGCTCGGCCCCCGACACAGCGGAAATCTTGCAGTGGCTTTGGCGCTGCCGACTGTGATTGTCATTGTTGGCATCATAGCCCTCAGTATCCCCCACCTCACCTTTCAAAACCTGAGACCACTTGAGGGAAGTTGGGGTCATATCTGGGTTTCCTTTGTTGGCGTTATCCTCGCCCTGAGCGGCGTCGAGGCGATTGCCAATCTCACAGGCACAATGAAACCCGATAAGGGCTCGCCTATAGGTCATCCTCGAATTGGCAAAACATCGGCCAAGGCAATCATCCCTGTCGCCATTGAAGTGAGCTTGGGCACACTTCTCCTTGGCTGGGCGATGCTCTCCCTGCCGGAGTCGCTCGCACCGGAGATCGTCGAACGCAAGGAGGACACGCTGCGATTCATGGCCGAGCAATACGGAGCCATGGCTTTCGGAAGCACTTTCGGAAACGCTTTCGGGCTCATCGTCGGTATTATTTTCGCCCTCCTCCTGCTCAGCGCGGTGAATACGGCTGTGGCTGCCTTGTTGGGCCTTCTTTTCATGATGTCGCGCGAGGGCGACATGCCGAAGCAATTTTCAAAACTGAACCGCCTCGGCGTGCCAAAGGTGCCTTTGGCGATCTCGGTGGCCCTTCCAATTGTCGTGCTGCTGGTCACAGACAATTTCGAAAGCCTTGCTGCGCTCTACGCCATCGGCGTCGTGGGGGCGATTGCCATCAATCTTGCATCATCAGCGACCAACAAAAAACTGCTGATGTCGGTTCCCGAGCGTTTGCTGATGGGTTTTACAGCGCTCATCCTGATCGCGGTGGAGTTCACACTCGCGCAGACAAAGCATGACGCGTTGTTTTTTGTTGTCTGCGTCTTGATAGTCGGCCTGGGCCTATGGGCCTACGCACGCCGCCTGAGCGGCATCACCACACTCACAGTCAGCCGCGAGGTGGCCCAGATTGTCAAACCAGAGCTCATCGAAAATCTCAGGAAACCTGTCCAGGAAACCCAGAAAATCCTGGTTTCCGTGCGCGGCCTCACGCCGGCTCTGGCATTTGCATTTGACGAAGCCGAACTGCGCAAAGCCGCGCTGTATGTCCTTTGTGTTCGCGAAATCGCCGTGCTCTACCCAGGCAAGTCCTCCGGTGGGCCGACCAATTGGAGGGATGATCCCGAGGTCAGCGCAATCCTCAATACCGCCCTGCAGATCGGAAAAACACGCGGCATCACGACGATTCCCTTGTTTGCAACAGCCGCAGAGAGCGCGCCGCTCATCGTGGACACAGCGGCTACAATTGGAGCCGACTTCCTGGTCCTCGGAGCCACGCACCGCAACTCACTCGCAAAGGTTCTTCGAGGCAATGTAGCCAGCCAGGTCGCCGCCAACCTGCCAGACAACATCCAGCTCATCATCTACGGTTGAAGCGGCATCGCCCGCCCGTGGTCAAGATGACGCGAGCAAATGGCGAAGAACTCATCCCGCGTGGAGCAGCGGCGGATGTCATAAAGAAACGCAGCCGAATCATCGAGCCCCTCGCCGAGAAAATTCATGTATTTTTTCATTTTCTGGACTTGCGCCTTTTCAGGAACACCAGGACTGCACACGGTCTCATATAACTCGGAGATATAGTCCAGAACCTGCCGACCTGTCGGCAAAGACACCTCGCGCCCAGCCAGGCGGTCGCGAATCTGCGAAAAAATCCAAGGATTACGAATCGCTCCGCGACCGATCATCAGACCCGCTGCGCCGGTTTGCGCCAGTGTTTCCAAGGCACTCGCGGCAGAGATCACATTGCCATTCGCCTGCACAGGAAATGGCAGGGAGCGCACAGCTTGGGCAATGCGGTCCAGATGCACATGCGGGCCATATTTTTCTGCTACGGTGCGGCCATGCACCGTGAGCAAATCGAGTCGGTGTTTTGCAAAAACCTCCAGGAGCGCATCGAACTCGCCAGGGCTTTCAAATCCAATCCGCGTCTTCACCGTGAACGCCCCCTCCACAGCACCACGCAACACGCCGAGAAGGGCATCCACCCTCGGCAGATCGCGCAGCAACCCGCCCCCGGCACACTTGCGGTAAACGACAGGCGCGGGACATCCCAGGTTGAGATCGATAGCTGCGACAGGATGCTTCTCGAGCGCCTTCGCCGTCCTTGCCATGGCCTCGAGATCATTGCCGATGATCTGCGCCACAGCCGGACGCCCGGTGGGATTTTCGAGGATCGAACGCAGAATGTTTTTCTCCGGCGCATAGTGTGGAGTGACCCGGAAGAACTCGGTGAAATACAAATCCGCACCACCGTATTTGGACATGAGACGCCAGAACGGAAGGTCTGTGATATCCTGCATCGGAGCGAGGGAGAGAACCGGAGATCCGCTCTGGAAAAGGCTCCGCAGCGCCCTGCCGCGCGCTTCGGGCAGGAGCGTTAGATTTTCGACTTGATCCATCGAATCACACCGCCAAGCACCGGCAGATGCTCGTAGAAGCCGGCCGAGGAGTCCCAGAAATCCTGATGCAGCACGACACGCCCCTGCTTGTCAAAACGCAAAAGCGTCATGCCCATAGTGCTGACTGTTTCCTTCGCGCCCTTGTAGCGCACATCGAGAATCCAGCGGACATAGTAATTCGCACCAGATCGCGAGTGGTCGAGCGTTTTGCCCCGCACGAAGTCGGTGTGCTCCGGCATGCGCAGGAAGTAGGCCTTGACTGCCTCGCGACCTCGCAGCGTTTTCAGGGTGTCATTGAAATAAACATCCGGCGCATAGAATTCGTCGATCTGCGAGCGGATGCTCTCCACAGTGACATCGGCAAAGAAAGCGTCAAAGCGCGCGATGGCCTTTCGCTCGGCCTCATCGTCGAGGATGACACCGGGCCTTGCAGCCTCGGCTTCCACCACGGCAGCCGTGTGGTCGTAAACCGCCGGTCCCGCGCATCCGCACAAGAATGCCGCCATCAAAAACCCCGCAAACATCCGCTTCATAGGCCCCTGAGATACATGATTGGAAGAGATTGAAAAATCTGTTTTTTTCTCTTGCAACACGCCGAATGATCCCTAACCTCCTCGCTTCCCGCAAGGTGTCGGAGGTGTGCCATTGTCAATATCCAGACAACGGAAATCCTGTCGAATCACGCGAGTCAGAAAACGAGATTTAGAATGCCCACAATTAATCAACTCGTCCGCAAGGGACGCCAAAAAATCAAAGTCAAATCGAAGTCGCCAGCTCTGGCCAACTGCCCACAGCGTCGCGGCGTTTGCGTGCAGGTGATGACACGCACACCGAAGAAGCCGAACTCGGCTCTCCGCAAAGTGGCCAAGGTTCGCCTCACAAACGGCCAAGAGGTCATCGCCTACATTCCCGGCGAGGGACACAACCTTCAGGAGCACTCGATTGTTCTCGTTCGCGGCGGCAAGGTCAAAGATCTTCCAGGTGTTCGTTACCACATCGTCCGCGGAACTCTCGACAGCCTTGGGGTTGATGGTCGCCGTCGCGGCCGCTCGAAATACGGCGCCAAGCGTCCGAAGCCCGGCCAAGAGGACAAGGGAGCCAAGGGCAAGAAGAAGTAATCGCCAAGAACCGAAATTTTTAAATAGATAAAATAAGATATGTCCCGTCGCCGTAGAGTCATTCACAAGGAAGTCAAAAAGGACGCCCGTTACGCCAGCCCACTCGTCGCCAGCCTCATCAGCAGCGTCATGCAGTCCGGCAAGAAATCCATCGCCGAGAAAATCGTTTACACCGCTATCGACAAAACCCGCGAGGGGACTGATACGGTCGACCCTCTCGAAACGCTCAACAAAGCCATCGAGAATGTGAAGCCACGCCTCGAGGTCAAATCCCGCCGCGTGGGTGGTTCCACCTACCAAGTGCCGATGGAAGTCCCTGCTGGACGCCAAGTCGCTCTTGCCATGCGCTGGCTCGTGACTTTTGCGAACAACCGCAAGGGTGTTCCAATGGAAAATGCCCTCGCTTACGAGTTGAAAGACGCCGCTGCTGGACAAGGCAACGCGATCAAGAAACGCGACGACATGCACAAGATGGCACAGGCCAACCGCGCCTTCGCCCACTTCCGCTGGTAGCAAATTTCGGAAGGGCGGTTTTTTCCCCGGAAAAAACCGCCCTCTTTTTTTACCGCCAGAAAGGTTTCGACCTTGAAGCGGTCCCTCCCGAAACAATCCCACTTACAATCTAAAAAAACACAACCTCACACGATCCTATGGCAGCCACGACCGACTCCACGAACCCGAACTCTCCGAACCGCGCGTT
>JBIKUM010000500.1:0-7319 GCA_044347585.1 Terrimicrobiaceae bacterium | reverse complement strand
TTGAGCCTCATCGGCAAAAGCCTTTGCTTGCATGCCATCAGGCGAAGGGGCATGGTGCTGACCCAAAGCTAGCAGTGCGGTCAAAAGCCCATAGCCTGTAACATAGCCATCAACCAGTAAGGGCGGCCCTTGCGCAAGCGCGCGGCTCACGAGCCATCCAACAACCTGCGTCCTAAACCACCGCTTGGCAGTGACAAGCCACGCCTGATAGCGATGGCGCGGGTGATCGCGATAGCGCCATGCAAGATAAGTGGCATCGCGCCAAATCATGGGCGCAGCCCACTCACTGCTTTGTGCCGCCTTATTTTCAGCAAAGTGCGCAACCGACGCTAAG
Source organism: Terrimicrobiaceae bacterium (assembly GCA_044347585.1). Lineage (GTDB taxonomy): Bacteria > Verrucomicrobiota > Verrucomicrobiia > Chthoniobacterales > Terrimicrobiaceae > UBA967. The sequence goes on along the minus strand of JBIKUM010000500.1, from coordinate 6,985 downwards.
GCTTCATCCCATGCACATGCTCGAAGGCTAAGGCCTTGACTTAACTTTGCGAAATTGCCTTGCCCAAATGAAAAGGAATCAAGCTGCCGATAATGTCCAAAGGCACGATACAACCCAAGACGCTCGCCTAATCGATGGGGCCGCGGACCAGGAAACCCAAAGGCTAAGCTGTCGGGCCAACGGGAAGCGAGTGCTTTCGCAAAGGATGCCATAAGCTTTCGGTAGAGCAACCCCTCGGCTTGCCAACCACGATGCTGTGCTGCCACCATCACATCGCAGACTTGGATCAGGTAGCGAGGCCCACGCTCAAACACGCCCGAGCCACGCATCGATAAAGGACTTGGTCGATAGACCAATGCGCCCACATGGGCAAGCAACGCACCCTGCTCATCAAAGGCGCCCCAATGCAAGGCGTCTTCTAGTCCGCTGCCTTGGTACTTCCAGACCCACCAAGCGGGCTCAGCTTCGTGGCCGAATACTTGAAAAAACAGGGTTCTTGCTGCCTCGGCTTCGCAGACCGTGAGTGCTCGAAAGTCAATCACGCCGGATAAGGCCCCTCAACCAACTAAGAAAAGCCCATCCGCGCGAGGATTCAATCAGCGAAAGCCTTGCTTGAAGTGCGTCACGCAAGGCACCAAGCGATTGCTCGCTCGCTTGAAGTTCGCGCGTTTGCGCTTCAGACGTTGCAAGCTGCTCTTTGAGGATCTGAAGTTCATGCTGTGATTGGGCATGTGCGGCTTGCGCCTCACTTGCTTGCTGAAAATTGACTTGAGCAAGCACTGAGATTTCCTGAAGCTTGGCTTGAAGGCTTACCACGGCCTGCGCCTCGGTATGAAGCTTGGCGTTTGCAAGAGCAAGCTCGCGCTCATAGGCTAGTGCTTGCTCAGCAAACAGCTTCTCGTGATCGGCAAGTCTGCGAGCCTTCTCGCTTTGCTCAACAGCAAGTTGTGCATGAAAGGCCTCTTGTGCATGCTTTAGCGCCGCTTCAAGGGCATCGTTTTTTTGCACAAGGTCTTGACGCTGATCGCGCGCTTCGAGCAGCTGACGGGCTTGTTGCTCACGGGTGGCCTCAATGCCATCAAGACGCAGCAGCGCGATACGGCTTTCTTCGAGCGCGAGGGCATGCCAAGCGAGGGTTTGTGCAAGCGCATCCGTGTTGGAAGTTTTCACGCTTTGTTCGATCAACACTCGGTGCCAGTGGCGCCAATAGTGGGGATGCGATGGGTTTGAAAGTTGCGAGTCACCCAGGCCCTGTCGATAAGTCGCAGAGACGCCCTGGCAGTGGATGACTAGGCCCTGAGTTGCGAGCCTGCGCCAAAAATCCCAATCCTCTAAGACGGGCAGCGATTCATCAAACCGGATCGACGCGCGTTTGATCGCATCAAGACGAAAGGCCATGGCGTGAATCGGGATGAAGTTAATCCCATTTAGACGTTCCGCTGACCAAGCAACGTCATAGTGGCCGCGATCTTCACCCGATGGGCCCACCACACGCACCCCTGCGTAGGCGCCAACCGCGCGAGGCTCATCAGTAAGCCGATCAACCAAACGCATCAAGTGGTTTGGATCGAGCAAATCATCATCATCTAAAAAAAGCGCGTAGGCAGCGTTATCAAGGAGGCATGCTGCCTCCAAAAGCGCATTGGCTGCTTGCGAACGCGTCCAAGTGCCACCCATCGCCGGCGCGATCATCTGCAAGGGAATTGGCGAGAGATAGCTAGAAAGCTCTTGATGCTCCTGCCCACTTGCATTAGCAAGAATCACCATGATTGGCCGGTAGCTTTGGGCACAAACACTGGCGATGGCCTCGAGCAAACAAGGCCGATTCATGCTTCGCATCAACACGCAAAGCATAGGCAGTGATTCGGGCCGATTGGCTAAGCGCAATGATGAGCGTACCCAAGGCCACTGGGGAAGGGCAGCTAGTGGACCCTGAGTAGCATAAGCCTTTAGGTCGACATCAAAAAAAGCCTCAGCAAACCGAACCGCCTGAGCCGTTTTGGGGTTAAGTCCTGCACCAAAGGCTCGCAAGCTTGCTAAGGCCTTTGCCATCGGCGCATAGGATTCGAGGCTAAGCTGCGAGCCAAAAGCCTCGATCGCAAACCACTTCAGGTCAGCAACTTCATCGATGACCACCAAGGCATTCGGATGCATCGGTGCGCCATCCTCATAAAAGAGTATCCGCTTAAGGCTGCCGCAACGAGCCTGCAATCGAAGCCCCGCATCGAGCGCTGCAAGAGCGCAAGCTTGATGGTCGGGGTGAGGCTCTGAAAGCGAAGGCACCAAGACCGTTTGTGCTTGGCTTTGCTCGATCGCATCGATGAACGCATCGACCAAGGCCTGCTCATAACGAAGTTTACGGTCGCCAAGATCCAGCACCTTGGGGGCAGGCATACCGAGCCTGCGAGCTGCCTCGTGTGATTCCTTGGCTCGAATCTCGCTATCAGCCCCCGCCAAAGCAGCCTCACCGCGTGTGAGCACCAAGCTTGGGAGTGCCAGCCCGTCCGCAGCAAGCAAAGCCAATAAACCACCGCAGCCTAGCACTTCGTCATCGGGGTGAGGTGCAATACATAGCGTGCGGCCAAGCGCAGCGGGATCGATCCGCTGTCGTGGATAAACTTCAACTTCAAGGGCTCGATCACGCATGGTTGCGCGCATTCTAGCCACTCTGTGGATCTTGGACTAGGTGATGGGCCTAGCAATCACCAAAGCGAAGTCGCTTGGGATGATTCCCTTGCCTAAGAGCGCCCGCTCGTAGTCAAAGGCCTTTGCGATAAACGATGCGTGGGTGGCTCGCGCGGGGCTAAAGCGGTTGATGCGTTCTCCCCAAAAGATCAGATTCAACAAGGTTCCTCCCATGGGGATATAGCGCTCAATGCAAAAGTGCGCATTCATGACCGCCAAAATTTCGCCCGAACGAATCGCTTCCGATGGATCCATCTCAATCATCGCATCCAGGCTTGGGCGGGAAATGGGTGCATCAAGCGCACCATCCTTGTTGAAACGACATTCGGCTGGCGCTTCCTTGTCCCAAAAAGCGTTTGCAAGCGACAATTGTTGATCGGTCCACTGAAACCGACTCGGACCGAAAAAATCGAGTGCAACGAAAAGCCCCCGTGGCCTCAAAAGATTAGCGAGATGCTCACACACCGCTTCGAGCGCCTCTAAGTGATGTAGCGCCGATTTGGCGAGCACCAAGTCAAACTTCCCAGCGGCAAAAGGCACTCGGTTGAGATCGGCCTGAACAAAGTGGCAACGCTCGTTCACCGAGGGCAGGTCTAAACAAAGCGCAGCCTTTGCCGCTGCGATACGCGCTGCCGAAAGGTCAAGCCCGCAAAGCTTATGAATAAGTCCGCGCCGAATTAAGTCGCGCTCAAAGGACCCATCACCGCAGCAAAGACTCAATCCATTGGCGATCGCAAGCTCTGGATATTGCTGAAAAACATAGTCAAAAACATCCGTTGATGCACTGCCAAAGGCCGCCTCGCAAAGCTTATTCCAGATGAGCGGGTGGCCTGCCCAATCGGTGTAATGAACAGTTTCTTTCTGCTGCGATCGCGCATCGTGATCGCGCTGCCAAGCATCCCAATGCGCCTGAGCCTTTTGGGCATGATGATCGGGCTCGCTCATTTGCCGCTTTCCTCACTTTAAAACACGCAAGATTGTCTCAGGAACAATGCCTTGCACAGCAATTTGCAAGCCCGAGGGCTAGAATCGGAGCATGACTGCTGAGCTTTTAACCGATTCGGCCCGCCTTTTGCCACCTCGCAAGTGTCTCCCCCATCTCATCCCATCCCATTCGACGTGAGCTAATCGTCTGATGAATCGTTGGTGGTTTTTGTTTGCACAGTGGTTTAAGCGCGACGTTGCTGGACGCTACCGCGGCCTTTGGTTGGGCCTTTTGTGGCCTGTGGCACAACCCTTGGCGCAACTGGCTGTGTTTACGCTTATCTTTCACGGCTTTATGCAAATTCATTGGCCCGATGCGGCAAGCATTCGATCGACGTCGCCAAGTGGCGCCATAGCAAGCATTGCAACCGCTTCGACGCAAGGCAAACAACAAGCCGCTTGGTACTACGCAATGAACGTGCTTGCAGGGCTCGCTGTGTTTAATTTTTTTGCCGAAGTGCTTGGACGCGCGCCTAGCACCATTCTTTCCCAGCCCACACTCGTGACCAAGCTTCGCTTTCCATTGATGCTGCTGCCGATGGTGACACTTGCATCGGCGATGATTCACATTGTGGTTGCGAGTCTTCTATTGCTGATTTGCGCGATGCTCAGTGGTCAAGGCAGCCTCACTATGTTATGGTTTTTGCTTTGGGTATGGCCCGTTATGTTTTACGGCGGTGCGATTGCACTTTTGCTCTCAAGCCTTGGCGTGTATGCCCGCGATATTTCCCAGATCGTTCCAGCCTTTACAAGTTTGCTGATGTTCTTAACACCTATTTTTTACCCTCTCGCAGCGGTGCCTGAAGGCCTGCGTTCTTACTTCGCTCTCAATCCAGTTGCTTGGGCCGCTGAGTCATTACGCTCGCTGTTGCTTCACCAACAGCATCTGGATCTGAGCATTTGGTCCATGCATATTGGGCTAAGTCTTGCTCTTTTCGCAGCGGGCTACTTTTGCTTTGCCAGGCTTCGCAAAGGCTTTGCCGATGTCCTCTAGGTTTGCCAATGTCGCCTAACATCGCAGCGCATTTTGAGAGGGAATTGGGTACCGGCCCCGACGTTTGTCTCGTTAAAGTCAGCAAGGCAACTAAGACTTATCATCTTTATCGCAGGCCAGCTGACCGGCTTTGGCAATTACTCGGACTCAGTATCGATGCACATATTACAACGTTCTCGGCGTTGGATGATGTTAGCTTTTCATTAAAGCGTGGCGAAGTACTCGGCATCATCGGCGTTAATGGCGCAGGCAAGTCAACGCTTTTGCAACTCATTACAGGAACCCTCAATCCGAGCCGTGGAAGCGTTGAGACCCGCGGACGTATTGCGGCATTGCTTGAGCTAGGTGCAGGCTTTAACCCCGATTTCACGGGGCGAGAAAACATTTATCTCCAAGCTGCCACGCTAGGCCTAAGCAAAAGCGAAATCGACCAGCGTGTGCAAGCCATTATTGAGTTTGCTGGAATCGGCGCTCATATCGATCAAGCGGTGAAGACTTACTCGAGTGGGATGCACGTTCGACTCGCCTTTTCGATCGCCACAAGCGTTGAGCCTGACTTGCTCATTATTGATGAAGCCTTGTCAGTTGGCGATGGAGCCTTTCGCCGGCAATCATTCGACCGCATCATGGCGATCAAGCAAAAGGGTACGACTATTTTGTTTTGCTCCCACGTCATGTTTCACGTCGAAGCGTTTTGCGATCGGGTCCTTTGGCTTCATCAAGGCCGCGTACAAGCGCTTGGTCAACTTGGCGAAATCCTACCTCGATACCAAGAGTTCATCGACGCCTACACAGTCGACCCAAACGCCTCACCAGCCGATGCAGGCTCGATGAGCTTGCCTTCAAACCCTCAGACGCTTGGGCAAGCAGTCAACCAAGTCCCCCAACAACTTGGCAGTGCACGCATCGAAAGGCTTCGTTTCTTTATCGACGGTAAGCTCGGCACCGAACTACTTGGTCGATCAAAGCATTCCACACTCGATGTCCAAATCGCTTTCAGCTCCGACCCGCAACTACCCGCACCGAGCGCAGCGCTTGTGATTTCAAGCGAAAGCGGAAAGATTCTTGGCTCATGCATATCGAGTGCAGCTGAGGTCGCCTTTGTGCGAAGTGCGGATGGCAGCGGAACAGCATCACTTAGACTTGAACGGCTACCCTTTAACAAAGGACGATACCGGCTAGGGGTTTACTTATTTTGCGAGCGAGGCATCCATGGCTATGACATGAAAGATCCCGCAGCTCATTTAAAGCTTGAGCACCATGGCCCTGAGCAAGGCCTGATTTTGCTAGAGCCGAGTTGGCTCGAACGCCCTCCCGCCGGTGAGGCCTAGCGCTGTGAACCGTCTCAAAACGCATCAAAAGGTTCGCCCTTGGACGAGTCTGCTCGGCAAACTGCTCAAACTTATCGCCCAGCAAATCGAGCCCCTACAACTTGGCAAACTATTTGAGCAATTACAAGTTGAAGCCGCAGGCAAAGATCCTCGCATCGGGGCCTACGCCATCGAATACAACAACCCGCAAGCGCTGTGCTTTTTCATTGACATCCACCCCATTTTCCAAAGCTTAGTGGCACGCTATCCAAGACATTCAACACTTCAGTTTCTTGATATTGGCCCGGCCTTTGGGGCTGCATCCGGATTGATCGCGCAAATGTATCGTTCGGATTTTCTCGGGCCAAGGCTTGAAGTTTCGGTACTTGATATTACAGACGAGCGACGCGCATTCATTGAACTCTCCTACCCGATCGTCAACTTCATTCACCGTCCCATCGAAATGCTTGCTAAGGAGCAAGTTTGGGATTTAGTCTACTGCTCAAATGCCATCGAACATCTTATCGATCCTGCCGCCTTTATCGAAAAAGTACTTCAACACACGCGTGGTTTTGCACTTTTTCTTGCCCCATACATGGAAGATCCACCCTTATCACTTGACCACAAGAGTCGAATTGGCGAGCATCTCTTTAAAGGCTTTCCTGTAGAACAGATAAAAATATTTAACAGCGCCGCCTGGCCAACAACAGCAGAAGGTTTGGAGCGAAAACAAATACTCGCAGTACTGAGGGGCGGCGCCGCGTTCTAACATTTAGGGAAAACAATCGATGCTGGCAAACCGACTTTCCCAACGATTTATACGGATAAAACTCGGATCAGGAATCAATGCTTGTTTTAGCATCGTTTCAACCATAAGTTGGCCGGCTTGCATCGACTCAAAAAAGTAAACACCGTCATCGCTATTTCTTAACGCCATGTCGCCAAAACGACTGCTAAGAATTGGCAGGGCTGCAGCCCTGTACTCATAGTACTTCACAGGGTCGACAGAGGC
>JBIKUM010000516.1:0-12879 GCA_044347585.1 Terrimicrobiaceae bacterium | reverse complement strand
GGGTTCACTCCCGACGAGTTAAAAAATGCCGTGGACCCCGACTACGATGTCATGAGCATGAGAGCCGCCGAATCCCCCAACCCTTCCAAGAAATCCCATGGGCGTTAGTGTTCTCGTTGACAGCAATGTCTACATCGGCCTGCTGCGCCGCAGCATGGATCCCGTGAAGGTGCTTGGAGATTGGATCGGAGAGGGAGACCTCGCCACATGCGGCATGGTGCGGCTTGAGGTCGAACGCGGACTCAAAGTTGAAAAAATGCGCCGATCGCTCGGTGCGTTTTTCAATGTTCTCATCAATGTCCCGACTTCGAATAAAATCTGGGAGGAAGCCACAACGCTCGCATGGACACTCGATCGGTGCGGCGTCACCCTTCCGGCGCAGGATATCCTGATAGCCACTTGTGCAAAAAATCTCGGGGCCGCCGTGCTGACCGATGACGCCCACTTCGACGAAATCCTCGGTCTACCTGTGTTGAAACCGGCTCAGGAATTGGATGGTTGGTGAATCTTATCCAAGACTAACAAGGTGCTGTTCCGCTTTTAGACGCGAAATTCTTTAAAGTTTGCGGAATTTTTTAAATGTTTTTCCAGTGAGTGGATATCGTGCAAATTTCTTTTTTTCAAATAATTACACAGCATTACCAATAATACTGATAAGGAATACAACCCATTAGAAAGAAAAATATTGCACAGATTTTTGAAACAATGATATGAGTTTCGTATGCGAGAAAAAACAAACATCACACTACACCCCGAAGTTAAAAAAGCCGCCCAAGCGTTGGCTGATGGACAACAGCGCAGCCTCTCCGAGCTGGTGGAGCGCCTGCTTGAGCGCGAAGTCGAACGCTATGGTCAGGCCCCACGCTTCTACATGAGCGAGCAGCCCGCGGCCTATGGCCAACAGCAGAGCCACAGCGCACCAGCTACCCAAGGCTGATCACATTTTTCCTGAATTCAAAATCAACCGAGGGGACGGCAAAACCGTCCCCTCTTTTTTTTGCGGGATAGGGGCGGCGGAGCTGCGTAAGTTGAGATCCCATCTTCCCCTTCAAGAGGCAATGATGGATTTTGCTCATACAAGACACCCGATCTAATCATTTATTTTTATCAGCGATAGAATTTTAAATTTCTATTAGCATCCTCAAATCTTCTACAAAGTTTTTGTAGAAAGAGGGAAAAGTTGATCCCATTCGAGACGCAAATCAGTGTCAACACGGGCGGGACGCCCATGCCCCCTTGGCTTTTGTGTCTCGCAAGCTTTCCTTCCAACACAGGATTTCTGAGTTCTCTGAAAAGCAAAAAAAACGCGCCCTGCGGACAGGACGCGTTTTTTACTTTGGTGGGAAACCTATTTGGCTCGCGGTTAGCGGGCGTAAAGTTCGACGACGAGCTGTTCGTTGACGATGGGATTGATTTCCTCGCGTGTGGGGATGCGGACGACGCTGCCGCTGAGGTTGTCTTTGTCCACCAGAAGCCAATCCGGAACGGTGACAATCTGGGTGAGCTCGACGCCGCGCTTGGCGAGGCGGGTGGATTTGTCATTGCTCTTGATGGCAATAACATCGCCGGGCTTGAGATTCATGGACGAGATGTTGGTTTTGCGACCATTCACCGTCACATGACCATGGCCGACCATCTGGCGAGCGCCACGGAGAGTCTTGGAGAAGCCCATTTTTTGAACGACATTGTCGAGGCGGGTCTCAAGGAGCTGAAGGAGGATTTCACCGGTCACACCACGGCGGCGGCTGGCGATTTGGAAGTAGCGGCGGAACTGGCGCTCGAGGACTCCATACTGGTGACGGAGCTTTTGTTTTTCAGCAAGAGCGATTGAGTAATCTGTCTGCTTGCGGCGGGAGCCCTTAGGTCCATGCTGGCCGGGAGGATAGTTTTTATTCTCGAATGCTTTGGGTGAGCCGCTGATCAGAACGCCATAGCGGCGGCTGACTTTGGTCTTGGGTCCTGTGTAACGTGCCATGAAGAGTTTTAAGTTGGTAAGTTTTAAGTTTTAAGTTGGCCGACTGGATCAGACCCTGCGTTGTTTTGGCGGGCGGCAGCCGTTGTGAGGGATCGGCGTGACGTCGCGGATGACGGTGACATCGAGGCCGATTGCTTGCATGGCGCGGACGGCGGATTCGCGACCTGAGCCTGGGCCTTTGACGCGAACTTCGACTTCCTTGAGGCCGTGTCCCATGGCTTGGCGGCAGGCGTCTTGGGCAGCCATCTGAGCCGCGTAGGCTGTGCTTTTGCGGGAGCCTTTGAAGCCGCACTTGCCGGCGCTGGACCATCCGATGATGGCACCGCGCAGGTCGGTGATGCTGATGATGGTGTTGTTGAAGCTGGCTTGGACGTGGGCGATGCCCTGTAGGACGTTTTTGCTGCCTTTGGCCTTGACGATCTTGATTGGTTCAATCGTGTCATCGAGGGATATGCTGACCGGCGAAGGAGCTGCAGTGGTCGCTTTATCCGCGCCAGCGGCTTTCTTGCCTTTAGGAGCCGCCTTGGGTTTTGGAGCTTTCTTGGCAGGGGTTTCTGCGGTTGCGGCAGGGGCCTCGGCTACTGCGGCGGGGGCTGCTGGAGCAGTCTCGACGGGTGCCTCGGCTGGTGTTGTGTTTTCTTCACTCATACTTCAGTAAAATGCGGGATTAGACTTTGCCGGCTTTGGCGTCTTTGTTGCGTTGGACGCCCACGGTTTTGCGTGGTCCCTTGCGGGTGCGGGCATTGGTGGATGTGCGCTGGCCACGGACGGGAAGACTGCGGCGGTGGCGGATGCCACGGTAGCAATTGATGGCCTGAAGGCGCTTGAGGTTGCCTTGAACTTCGCGGCGCAGGTCGCCTTCGATCGGAATTTTGTTGGCGTTGATCGCGTGGATGATCGCGTTGAGTTGCTCGGGCGAGAGGTCTTTGGCGCGGGCATTGGGGTCAATGTTGGCCTGTTCGAGAACCTTCTTTGTGTTGCTCGGTCCCATTCCATAAATGTAGGGAAGGGAAGCTTCGATGCGTTTGTCGCCGGGGATGTCTACTCCAAGTAAGCGTGGCATGGTATTGGTGGTTTTGGTTTCGGCTGCCGATGGGATCAGCCCTGTTTTTGTTTATGGCGCGGGTTTTTGCAAACAACGCGGATCACGTTTTGTCGGCGCACGATTTTGCACGCTTCACACAGTCTTTTTACTGAGGCTCTGACTTTCATTTTCTTTTATTTGGTTGAAATGATGATGATTCGTTTTTATGGCGGTAGGTGATGCGCCCCTTGGTCAAGTCGTAGGGCGACATTTCCAGCATGACGCGGTCTCCAGGAAGAATGCGGATGAAGTGAAGACGCATCTTACCAGAGATGTGGGCGAGGACGCGATGACCGTTCTCCAGTTCGATTCTGAACATGGTGTTCGGTAAAAGCTCAACGACCTTGCCCTCTACTTCGATAGCGTCTTTCTTGGCCATGTCAATACTTCCGGAGCGTGATCTGTAATTAAAACGGTATGCTCAAAATGAGCGGAGGGGAGGCCGTCGGCAGTGACGGCGGTCCACTTGTCGGCGAGAACTTTCACATCTGCGCGGCCCATGTTGATCATGGGCTCGATGGCGAGTGTCATGCCGGGTTTGAGTTTTGGTCCGCTCCCGCGTTTGCCGAAATTTGGCACTTGGGGATCCTCGTGGAGTTTGCGACCGACGCCGTGGCCGACGAATTCGCGCACGACGCTGAAGCCATTTTTGACGGCTTCGGTTTCCACAAAATTTGAAATGTCGCCGACGCGATGACCGGGACGGGCGAGTTGAACGGCGCCATTGAGAATTTCCTCGGTGACGGTGAGGAGTCGCTCAATTTCAGGATCAATGATGCCAACAGGAACCGATGTGGCGTTGTCGCCAATCCAGCCGTCGCGAATGATACCGACATCCATTTTGACAATGTCGCCGTAGGCTATCGCACGGGAGCTCCCGATGCCATGAACGACTTCTTCATTGAGGCTGATGCAAATGTGGCCGGGAAATTTCTTATATCCGAGAAAAGCACTACGAACCCCGGCGGCAGACATCAACTGAGCAGCGGCATGGTCGATCTCGCCGGTGGTCACACCAGGAGCAATGCGGGAGGCCAGCTCGCTAAGAATCTCGGCAGCGACCTCGCCAGCTTGGCGCATTTTTTCAATCTCATGGGGACGCTTGATACTGATCATGCGACCTCCTTGGTGCTGCTATGGAAATCCGCACTGATGCCGTCCAAACAACGGAGAGCCAATACCCGACAAATCGAGAGGCGGGTGTTGGCGTCCTTGCCAGAAAGTGGCGGACAAAGCAAAACAGCACAGGTATTCAAGACTACAAGAGCACGCTAGAGTTGCGTGGCGAGATAAATCGTCACACCGGCTATGACGAGGATTGCAATACCGGCATATATCCAGACGAGTGTCTGGTCATTGATGGATTGAGTGGAGGAAAGGCGGCTACGCGATTCCTGAGCACTGCGGATGCGGCCCTTCCGAAGGAAACCATCATAGTGGCGCTGAAGAAGATGTGTCTCCACTTGTCGCATGGTATCAAGCACCACGCCAACGATGATCAAGAGTCCAGTGCCGCCAAAGAACTGCGAAGTCATGTAAGGAACATTCAGGCTCTGGCTAAGAAGCTGTGGCAGAACAGCCACTGCGGTTAGGAAGATGGCTCCCGCGAAGGTAAGCCGGGTCATTGTGTAGTCCAAGAAATCTGCGGTCGGCTTGCCGGGACGCACACCGGGAATGAAACCACCGTATTTCTTGAGGTCGTCGGCAATCTGAACTGGTTGGAATTGCGTAGCAACCCAGAAATAGCTGAAGAAGAAAATCATCAGCGCATAGAAAAGATAGTGTAACCAACCATAGGTAAGGAGGTTTGAAAGATCTTGCGCCCAACCCACACCTGGGAAGGCCATGTTCAAAATCGTGGATGGAAAGAGCAGGATGGCTTGAGCAAAGATGATCGGCATAACACCGGCATAATTGATCTTAAGGGGCATGTATTGAGTTTGCCCGCCATATACTTTGCGCCCGACAACGCGTTTGGCGTATTGAACACTGATCTTACGCTGAGCTTGCGTCACAGCGATGACTGCTGCAATGACGAAGAAGAGAAAACCGATCATCAAGACCAAGACCACAGGGCTAACGGCGGACTGGGCGTTGGCAGCGCTGGGAACGAATGTTCTCCAAGCTTGAATCAAACCGGCGGGCAACTGAGCCAAGATACCTACGGTGATGATAATAGACATGCCATTACCAATACCCTTTTCTGTGAGTTGGTCACCCAGCCACATAAGCAGAAGGGTGCCGGCTGTCATCGTAATGATGGTGATAAGCTGAAAACCGATACCGGGGGTCGTCACCAGAGGCAAGCCTAGGCGATTGATGGTATCCATGATACCCGGCAGGAATGGGTTAGCTTGGGGATTTTCAAATGATCTCGCAAGGAGATAAGCCTGAAAGATGCAGAGCCCGATCGTGGCATATCGGGTGTATTGCATAATTTTCTGGCGCCCCCCATCCTCGCGGGCTAGTTTGCCCAACTGTGGAATCACGGCTGTAAGGAGCTGGAGCATAATCGATGCGCTAATAAAAGGCATGACTCCAAGGGAAAAAATGGCGCAGTTTGCCAATGCTCCACCACTGAACAAGTTAAAAAGGGCAGCAACACCGCCGGTCGAAGCAGCGCCCGCATGATCAAGGAACCACTGACGGAGAACTTGGGCGTTTACCCCTGGAGTGGTTATAGCCGAACCGGCGCGGATCACGATGATCGCCGCAAGGGTGAAGAGCACTCGGGAGCGCAGTTCAGGAATCTTGAAAATGTTGGCGAAGGCGCTGATCATTTGAAGCTGGTTGCAGCAGCCTTAGGCTGCTGCGTCAACTTTGGGAAGGGCAACTTTGCCTCCGGCCTTCTCGATTTTCTCGCGAGCTGTTGCGCTGACTTCATCAACTTCAACAGTGAAAGCCTTGGTCACTTGACCACGACCAAGGATTTTGACGCCATCGAAACGTCCTTTAACGAGACCCGCCTTGCGAAGGGATTGTTCGGTAATCGTGTCGCCAGCGGCAAAGGATTTTTCCAAGGAGTCCAAATTCACGACGCCGTAAAAAGTCTTAAAGTCCTTGTTATTGAAACCGCGCTTTGGCAACCGGCGATAGATTGGCATCTGACCACCTTCAAATCCGAGACGGATGGAGCCGCCGGAGCGTGCTTTCTGGCCCTTATGGCCTTTGCCGGAGGTTTTGCCCTTGCCGGAGCTTTCGCCGATACCAAGACGTTTGCGGCGGTGCTTCGCACCGGGATTGGGTTTAAGTGTATGAAGTCTCATTTGTATTACGCGGAAGCAGGTTCAGTTGCAGCAGCGGCAACCTTGGGACGGATTGTTTTGCCACGGAGACGGAAGACATCGTCTTTAAGACGAAGCTGGCTCAGCGCAGCAATAGTGGCGTGAACGACATTGGCGTGGTTGCTGGAACCAAGTGACTTAGCCAGAACATCACGGATGCCGACCGCTTCGAGAACGGCACGGACGCCGCCCCCAGCGATAACGCCAGTTCCGGGAGAAGCAGGACGGAGAAGCACGCGGCCACCGCCAAATTCGCCAGTCACCATGTGAGGAATCGTGTTTTCTTGAACGGCGATCTTGACCATACGCTTCTTGGAAGCGTCAGTAGCCTTGCGAATTGCCTCGCTCACTTCATTGGCCTTACCAAAGCCAACGCCGACCTTACCTTTTTGGTCGCCACAAACGATGAGGGCGCTGAAGCTGAAACGACGACCACCCTTGACGACTTTCGCGCAACGGTTGATGAAGACGACTTTTTCAGTAGTCTCCTTGGGTTCCCTTGGCGTTTCGGGACGGGATTGTTTTCTATCTCTGGATTTCGGAGGCATGGTAGGTCGTATTAGAATTCAAAACCACCCTCGCGGGCGGCATCGGCAAGGGCTTTGACCTTGCCATGGTATTTAAAGCCACCACGGTCGAAAACAACCTTGGTGATTTTGTGTGCAGCGGCACGTTCAGCGATAAGTTTTCCAACTTCGCAAGCAGTAGCCACATTGGCTCTTGCACCGGGTTTGGCGCGGAGCTCAGCTTCCGTGGTATTGACGGAAACAAGTGTCTTGCCGATCGTGTCATCAATGACTTGGGCCGTGATGTGTTGTCCAGAAAAATGGACAGCCAAACGCGGGCGGGTTGGTGTGCCAGCGAGCTTTTTACGCAAGCGGACGTGACGGAATTTACGTTTATCTGTGGCAGACATGGTTTATTGGACGGTTTTGCCTTCCTTGCGGCGGATTTGTTCACCAACGAAGCGGACACCTTTGCCTTTGTAAGGCTCTGGCGGATAATAAGCACGGATATCTGCGGCACACTGGCCCACAACCTGCTTATCGATGCCTTCAATGGAGAGCTTCGTATTCTCAGCTACGGTAATTTTAACACCCTGAGGGATATCAAACAAAATGGGGTGAGACTTGCCAAGGCTGAGATTGAGCTTTTGGCCCTGGACGGCAGCTTTGAAACCGACGCCATGAATTTCCATGTCACGCTTGAAGCCATCGGTGACTCCAGTGATCATGTTTGAGAGCAATGAGCGGGAAAGGCCATGAAGCGCTTTTTGCTCGCGATTGTCGCCGTCACGAAGGACGGAGAGTTGCTCGCCCTCGACTTTTGCGCTAATTTTGGATGGCAGAGTCCACTCGAGCTTTCCCTTGGGTCCCTCGACATTGACAGCCCCATTTGTAGCCACGGTGACTTTGACCTTTGGCGGGACTTTGATAGCTTGTTTTCCGATGCGTGACATGGTTACCAGATGTAGGCGAGCAATTCGCCGCCGACTTTTTGTTTGCGCGCCTCGTGACCGGTGAGAATACCGCGAGAGGTGGAAAGGACCGCGATACCCATGCCGCCGAGAACGCGAGGAATTTCTCCTGCTCCCACATAGCGGCGAAGGCCGGGACGGCTCACGCGTTTCAGGCCGGTGATGGCGCTGGTTTTATTGACGAATTTTGTTTGAATCTTGATATTTTGATGACCATCAATAGTAACCAGCTCAGTATCTTTGATGTAGCCTTCTTTTTTCAAGATTTGGGCGATGTCACTCTTAAGCTTCGAGTAAGGAAGAGTCAGGGAAGCTTGTCCAGCACCAGCGGAATTCCGCAGGCGTGCAAGCATATCAGCAATGGGATCGGTCATAACTTTGTATTAGGCGGCTGGTGCAGCTTTTGTTTCGGCTTGCTTCTTCGGCTTGTCAGTGAAAGGCATTCCAAGTTCCGTGAGGAGTGACTTGGCCTCAGCATTTGTGGAGGCTGTGGTGACGATGGTCACATCAAAACCGATGTTCTTTTTGATACGATCAAGCTCGATTTCCGGGAAAATAGACTGATCAGAAACACCGAGCGTGTAATTTCCCTGGCCGTCGAACGCGCGTGGAGAAATACCACGGAAGTCGCGAATGCGGGGAAGGGCGGTTTTGATGAGGCGCTCCAAGAACTCATACATGATGCGACCGCGGAGGGTCACTTTTGCCCCAATGGCTTGAGCCTCACGGAGCTTGAAGTTTGAGATCGCCTTCTTCGCCATGGTGGTCACTGGACGCTGACCGGTGATCGTGGTGAGTTCGGTGCGGGCAATTTCAAGGGATTCCTTCACATCGGGAGCGGACCCGATACAAGTGTTGATAACAACCTTGGTGATCTTCGGAATTTGATGGACATTCGAGTAACCGTGTTTCTCGCGGAGAGCGGGGAGAACTCGGTTCTTGTAGTCGGTAAGGAGTGCTGGTTCTTGAGTCATGGCTATGTGCTACTTACGCGGCTTTATTGGACTTCTTGTCAGTGGTTGCGGATTCGAGCAGCTTAACATTTGAGATGTGGATCGGGCCCTCACGCTCGAGGATTGCACCGTTCGGATGCTCTTGGGATTTGCGCTGATGCTTCTTGATCATCCGAATGCCTTCGACAATGACTTGGGCTTTGGCGGCCTTCACTTCGAGGACTTTTCCACTGGCGCCCTTGTGGTTGCCGGAAATCACTTGAACGGTGTCGCCTCGGCGAACATGAAATTTCTTTTGGCTCATTATAGGACCTCCGGGGCTAAGGAGATGATTTTCATAAAGTTCTTTTCACGAAGTTCGCGAGCCACTGGGCCGAAGATACGAGTGCCACGAGGGTTCGAATCTTTGTCAATGATAACAATCGCATTGCTATCAAAGCGCAGGGCAGAGCCGTCTTCGCGGGTTACTGGTTTTTTCGTGCGGACAACAACGGCGCGGACGACATCACCTTTTTTCACGGTGCCACCAGTGGAAGCTTCCTTCACGTTGGCTGTGATAATGTCACCGATGCGGGCGGTCTGAGTTGCCTTGCCGATGACACCGATCATGGTGGCCATACGGGCACCGGTATTGTCGGCGACATCGAGGCGTGAGCGGATTTGAATCATGGCAATTTAGTGTTTGAGAACTTCGACGAGGCGCCAGCGCTTAGTGCGGCTGAGCGGGCGGGTTTCCATAATGCTCACACGGTCGCCGATTTGGGCTTCGTTTTTCTCATCGTGAGCATGGAACTTGGTGACGTGCTTGGTGATCTTTCCAAATTTTGGATGCGGCACGCGTGTGATTGTGCGAACAACGATGGTTTTATCCATCTTATTCGAGACGACTTCGCCGACACGAACCTTGCGCAGTCCACGGGACTCGGTTTGTGCGGTTTCGGGAGTGATTGTATCTTCCATTGACTACTTGGCTGCTGCTTCCCGGGCCTTGCGGCTGAGAACGGTTTCGATGCGAGCGACATTGCGACGGGCTACCCGAATGAGATGTGGTCTCTCGAGCTGGGAGCTTTGTTGCTGGATTCGCAGATTGAACATCTCTTCTTTGAGTTCCCGCTTACGGGAGACGAGTTCTTTTGGCGTGAGTTCCTGAATTTCCTTGATTTTCATAACGGCGATTACGCTGCGTGGTGACGAGCTAGGAACCGCGTGCGAAGCGGGAGTTTGTTTGCTGCCAATCGAAGGGATTCGCGAGCAACGGTTTCAGAGATTCCATCCAATTCAAAAAGAATGTTACCGGGACGCACAACGGCCACCCAGTATTCGGGTTGACCTTTACCTTTACCCATTCGGGTTTCCGGCGGGCGGGCTGTAACGGACTTATCAGGAAAGATTCGAATCCAGAGCTTGCCTTTACGCTTCATGTTACGAGTAAGAGCAACACGAGCGGCTTCAATCTGGGTATTGGTGATCCATCCGCGCTCCAATGTCTGGAGACCAAACTCACCGAAATCAATTGTGGTATTGCGTGATGCGAGACCTTTGCGGCTACCCCGCTGCGTCTTGCGATACTTCACGCGTTTTGGCATCAATGGCATAGTATTATCCTTTTACTTGAAATTCCCCGAGAGTTTATACGGACTGTGGAGCATCAGCCGAGGCTTGTGCAGTTGGCGATGATTGGCGAGGTTCCTGAGTCTTCTCTTGAACTTCTTCCACTTTTTTGCAAATCCAGCACTTAACGCCGATTTTACCGGCGACTGTTTCTGCCTCTGTAAAACCGTAGTCGATAGGTGTGCGGAGGGTGTGAAGTGGAACTTTGCCTTCGTGATAACGCTCAGTGCGAGCGATTTCGGCCCCACCAAGGCGACCGGCTACACGGATCTTGATGCCCAGAGCACCTTGTTCCATGGTGATTTGGACTGCGCGCTTCATAGCGCGACGGAATGAAATACGGCGCTCGAGTTGGGAAGCGACATTTTCAGCTACGAGTTGGGCATCCATGTCTGGATTCTTAACCTCGACGATGTCGATTTTGACTTGCTTGCCACCAGCGAGATCACTGACCTCTTTAGTGAGGTTTTCAATTTCTTGGCCACGGCGACCGATAACAACGCCTGGACGGGCGGTGTGAATTGTGACGCGAACGCTATTCCAAGCACGCTCGATAACGATGCGTGAGATGGCTGCTTGCTTCAGCTTTTTCTTAAGAACATTGCGGATTTTTTCGTCAGCAATGAGGTAGTCGGCAAAATCTTTGCGCGAGGCATACCAGCGTGAACCCCAGTCGCGAGTGACGGGGAGGCGGAATCCGATTGGATTAACTTTTTGTCCCATGATTATTCCTTAGTTTCCGCAGTGGTGGCGGAGGCTTCTGTTGTTGTTGGAGCCGCGACTTTGGCTGCAGGAGCTTTTTGCTTGGCGGTCGATTTCTTGTTCGCAGATTTCTTCTTGGGCTTATCGCCGCGACGAACGATTTCGACTTCGTCCGTAAGAGTGACGCTGATGTGGCTGGTGCGCTTGCGGATGGGACCTGCGCTGCCACGAGCTTTTGGTTGAAAACGCTTGAGAGTTGGTCCTTCTCCAACAACAGCTTCCTTAACAACGAGGTCGTTGGGGTTAAGTTGGTTGTTATTCTCAGCGTTGGCTATCGCACTTTTGAGAGTCTTGAGAATGAGGCCTGCGGCTTTTTTGGGGGTGAAACGCAGGAGATCTACTGCGTCGGTAGCTGGCAACCCTTGAATGGCACGAGTGACCTCGCGAGCCTTGAAGGCCGAGATTTTGGCGAACCTATGAATCGATTTTACCTGCATTGTTATGTTGTGTTTATTTATTTTTGGGCATCCACCTTGAGGGTGTCACCTTTTTCTATACGAGTAGTTTCAGTCGTAAGAGATTGAATCACGCCGCCGGAAACTTTTTCCCGGACATCAACTATTTTGATGGTGTTTATTACTTTGCCATTACGATAAACTTGAAATGGCATTCCGACCTTGACCCCATGGGCTCTGCCTATATTTGCAACAACAAGAGACATTTCTTCTCTTGTATCAAGAACAACACCACTTGCGAGGCTTGGTTCTATGCTATTTTGTTGCAATCGAATATTATTTCCCAGCAGTTCACTTGTTTTTCTTAACTCAGATTCGACGGTGAGTCGACTTTGCGGATTTGTTCCCGCTGAAGTTAATAAAAGCATTTGAATTGCTTCGGACAGCATTAACAGTTGCGCCTTCGCAGAGTCCTTGTCATTTTTCATGACACGCAGTTCGCGAAGACATTGAAGCAATCGCGCTTCCAAAGCTTCTGTTTTGCTGTCTTTTTCGGTTGCAGCAAGCGCTTCGAGCCTGAGATTTGCATCATCAAGTTCGCGGCGACTTGCTTCGGCACTATTTCCCATTTCCGCTACTGTAGCAGTCAGCGCGCTAATGGTCGTTTCGGCCAAGAGGAGTTTTTCCCTCAAGGCACCAATAGTATTAGAATCGGAGACCGAGACTTGCGTCTTGGCATTCCCAATTCGTGATTCAAAATCTGTCAAAGATCGTTCATCCTGGGCCTTAGCTATAGAAAGCGTTGGCAGGATGATGAGTGCTGCCGCCGTGGCGACAACCCTCATGTGTTTACTTGGTCACTTTTGCGGTGTGAGAACCGTGTTTCTTAAAGATACGGGTTGGGGAAAATTCACCCAACTTATGGCCAACCATGTTTTCTGTTACGAAAACAGGAATGAATGTTTTGCCATTGTGAACGTTAAAAGTGTGTCCGACAAAGTCTGGAGTGATCGTGCTGCGGCGTGACCAGGTTTTAATTGGCTTCTTGCCGCCCGATTCGTTCATCTTGTCGATTTTGTCGAGTAGCTTCCACTCGACATACGGGCCTTTTTTAAGTGAGCGTGCCATGATTAGTTCTTAACTTTGGATTTACGGCGCTGGACGATGAACGTATCGCTAGGTTTATGTTTGCGGCGGGTCTTGAAGCCCTTCGCGAGCTGGCCCCATGGGGACATCGGGTGGTGACGACCGCCACCGCCCTTGCTCTTTCCTTGACCTCCACCCATTGGGTGATCGACAGGGTTCATGACCATACCACGGACATGTGGACGGATGCCG
>JBIKUM010000452.1:0-6613 GCA_044347585.1 Terrimicrobiaceae bacterium | reverse complement strand
GCCGACAGTTGTACTCGAAGCACTTGCACGAGGACTAAAGGTTATAGCAACAGATGTGGGCGCAATCGGAGAAGTGATTCATGGACTCGTTCTGCCTGGAAACAGCAAAGCATTCGCCGATGCAATACGAGGTGAAACCGGGGTAGGACTTACCAGAATGGGTTTGCACCGGTTTGTGTGGGATGAAATTGCAAAAGAAACTGTTCGAACCTTATCGGATTCATGAGAAATTATTTAAACGGGGCAAGTAATTACACGTCCCAAACTCGCTATTTCTCAAACGGCAGATACATCCTACAGATTATAAATTCAAACAACAGCCCTCCAGGAATCTCACACCGCATTTTGAATCGTACTAACATGCCTTTCATCACACCCGATTAGCGGGTTTTGAGTGCGGCTAACCACAATAAAATCATACAATTCCGCCAAGTTTAGGACCTCATCACTCCTATAAATGCAATGTTCATTCAG
Organism: Terrimicrobiaceae bacterium; assembly: GCA_044347585.1. GTDB lineage: Bacteria > Verrucomicrobiota > Verrucomicrobiia > Chthoniobacterales > Terrimicrobiaceae > UBA967. The sequence continues at coordinate 6,139 of JBIKUM010000452.1, read as the reverse complement.
ATGTACAAGAACTCCAGCGGCAGCGGAGTTTAACATGTATCCAAACGTGCCATGGGGAAGACCGGATGATTGCAAGATCAACTTTTGGCGTCCGAATCTAACTTCAAACTTTGAGCCCTTGAAGTTCCCTTTTTCCATAACATTTTTATAAAGGACAGAAAATCTAGGTGTGATTGCCCCAGTTATTGATTTGAAAACTGCCATTAGTGCCCAACGAATGCGCATTCCTTTAGAGAAGCTCTGAGTAGCAGTATTCCAACCGACGTAAACGAGTCGAGGCTCATCTGACGCAAGATAGATGGCGAGTAAATCCAACGTAGCTTGGTTGAAATACGGTGTGACTGCCCAGTCTTCCTCGAGAATCAGACGAGATCCGTGCGAAGCACTCGTGCACAAGTCCCTCCAAGCTGCCAAATGACTGAGCGCGCAACCGTGCTCTCCGCTCCGAAGCGCCCCCCTCCACAAAGGGGATAGTATGGCCTGAGAGCCCGCCTGTACACTTCTTCCTCTCCAATCAATCGCTTTGAGAATGGAAACGTCCACGTTAGAAAATACACTTCGTGCTCTACGTACTTTCTCTTCAGAAGGCGACAAGTCAATAACAAGAACATCGAAATTCATTTTCATCGATTAACATTGAATGAAACCGCAAGTATCCTTTGAAAAAAGGAAACGAATTACCCCCAAATGCTTGTCATAAAAAGTGGATTGATTTTAAATTCAAAAGGAGTCAATCTCGCATCATCACAGAAGAAACGATTTCTGTGTACCTGCGCACAACATCAGTGCGGAACTTTAGGAAATTTCGATCAGCAATGTCTTCATAATTAAATGTTCTGCCAAGCAATGCATCAATCGCAACTTCTAAATTAAATCGACGCAACTTTTCGTCATCTAGATCAACTATCAATCCATCTTCTTCCTCTCGGATCAACTCAAGCGCGCCCCACGTGCGACCAGAAATAACCGGTGTGCCCACGGCCAACGACTCAGCAGTTGTTTGACCGAACATCTCCTGATTGGCAGGCGTAATAAACAAACGTGCACCTTGGTACAGCTTGAGAAGTTCCATTGATGTCTTTAATCCTACAAATTGAAGATTAGGCAACTTATCGAAAGATTCATGGTGCGCGCCTACAGCAGTTAAAAGTGGATAATCCGGCCTGGACTTCCACAACTCATACAGCAACAGAAATCCCTTTCTCGGATTACGCAAATCCGCCGCACAAAACAAAACATGATTCCTCCCCATTGCATGATTTGATACCCATTTAACGTCCAAAGGATATGGGACGACATACGATTGAAAAGGATATGGGCTTAATCCCTTCACGTAGCCCTGAACAACTTGCGTAGTAAAAACCCAATGAACTTGGCTGTAGAATGCGCTACTCCAAGGAAACCTTAGTGTTTCTGGATAAGGCTCTCCTCCTGTAATCGGCGCGAAATCTGGGCATAGCCATAAAATCGGTTTATTCACCGCAGTTACAAACTCCGCAACAGAGACGAAACGGTCTACCTGATGCAACACAATGGCATCTGCTTCGTGCACTGCTGGATGATGATGTACTTGGAGGATATTAGAATATGCATTCTTTGCCCAACTTCTTCCGAAAATTTTTGTCAACCCCTGCCAAAAAAACAATCGAACCCTTTGTTGCTTCTTTGCCCAGTCAAAAAATGAAAAGGAATTAGGAACGGAAGGCTCAGAAAATAAGAACAAGATTGACGACTGCATATCAGACTCAAGCATCGCCACATGCGTTCTGACTGCTCCCGTTGCTGCTCCTCCTTGGGCCTTGAGTGTGATATGCAAGTACTTCATGGCCGACTTGCCACGTAATCTAAAACGCGTTGTGCTACTGCGCGAGGACCATAATTCGTGAGAACGAACTCCCTACCAGCTTGTGCAATTCGCTCTCTTCCTGCGTCATCCAATTTAGAAATCACATCAACTAGACCACTGCAATCGAATGACTTGATTCCGATATAATGAACTCCTTCCACTGGTTTGACTGGGAGTTGAAATCCCCAATAATCGAAGTCAAAAAAAATGGGAACCGTATCCGCATAAAGGGATTCCCACAACCGAAAACTATCCCACTGAACGATGCACCGATGTCGATTCGTCTGATGCATTTCAGCATCTGCAAAGTACCTGCGGATCTTCTTTTTGACCCGTAAACCCAGCCCATAGGGTGACTTGGATTTGAATGGTCCATCTGCTTGATAGTAACCGAACGGCAACATTTCCCAATATCCACCGACGGCGAGAGTAAATGGAGCAGCATTGAGCTTTTCATGGAAAGCAACATTGAACCTGCCGCCTGTGACCTCGTTCAGAGCTTTTTCATAAGCAGTTTGATCCTTATCCACTACAATATCCCGTACTAAACGGACGTCAGAACCACTCGTGACCAGCTCCAGGTGCTGAATCAAATCTCTTCTCACACTGTGATTTACCCTAAAACTCTGCCAAATCACATTGTCCTTCTCCGTGAGACCATTCCGCGTTTGATCAATTGAATTCATGACCTCGGGAATTATTCCGATAGCCCACGGTCTAACGTTCGCAAATTGCGGTTCGTGGGCAATCGCATCAGACCTTAGAATCAATGTTGCTCGATCCAGCCAACCATCGCGGAGCCATCGATGCTGAAGCGCCATGCCCGCACTACGATCTACGATAACACTCGGAACCGATGTAAACCGGCTATCCCAAATCCAAGTTCTGCAATGGTATGCGAATCGCCAATCGAAAAGCCCGAGATCGTATGCATTCGAATCGGACTCATTTACAAGCCATTGCCCATCGCTCTGCTTCCAGAAGTTCACATTTCCGAACACCTCATGCCCCAGCTGAATCATGCCATAAGCTATGCTCACAAGCTCTGGACTGTAGATATCCGTTAGTGCATAAGGGAGGGTAAAAATCTTAATCCGCATAGGTTAGTTGTACTTTTTTCTATGACCAAAACTCGACTCCCACCTGGTTTCTTCTTCCGCTGACAACTCGGGAAAATGAGCTATTTCGCTGCCCCAGGAAGAGACACGTCTTCGAAAGTGCGTACATATCGATCAATGCCTCTTCAAACACCTGCCGCTTGAGCTTCGTATCGAAATGGAGGTGGTGCAATCCTTGGGAGGAATTGCCATCGTGTAAATGGGTGGATACCAGCACACAATCTCTGCATGATTCCCGAAACAGACGCGCGATGTACGCTGAATCCGTGGCCAGAAACACTTTTTCTTCTTTGACCCGCTCGATGAGTCGATGCACGTCTCCTTTCGGACGCTTATCTGTATGTCTTACATGGACTCCTATTCGCTCCGCCAGATCCGAGGGGAGTGAATTGTCGAATCGAAGTTGCACCTCATCCTTAAGTTGAATGCGGTGCAATTGCGCCACCGACTCTATCATCGGCAAATGCGCCGCACAGGTCATTTGCTTCTTTCTGAGTTTGGCCTCTAACTCCAGTGGAAGAATTAGATAGGGCCTGCGATGCCGTGAAACCCACACTTCGGCAGAATGCACATATCCCATCCTAAGGAGGGGTGTAAGCAGCCCCGTGAGAAAAGTAGACAAGACATAGTCCCCTTCCCTAGAATGTACCCGCCAGTCAGAAGTCACCCCATTCAGAGATTCGGTGCATTCGAAATACTCTGAGAACAAGTCTGCACCGCGCGGACCGATCTGCCCATCTGACCAATCGACTTCAACTCGAGCGGAAATCTGCTTCGCAACATCTAATGCGTATGCGAGTGTAAAAAGGCGATTGCCTAGACCAGCCACTCCCTTTACGGTAATCACGGGATTCAATTCCTCTTTCATTCTCGGGGCTTTCATGTTAGTTCCCCTTGACGAAACGCTTCAATCGTTCAACTCCAGCAAAACCCGTCCACCGATACGCCAGACAATACCAGCGTGTGGTGTGTGTCGACGGTTGAGGACGGAAGCGCCTCGGAGAAAGTAACTCGCGATGGACCCGCAAGGACGTAGCAGAATCAACTGGGTAAAGCATGCGAAGCCCGAAAAAGAGCCCCTCGAAAGCCTGTTGTTGGCTTTCAGTAGAGAGACCTGAAAAGTCGAGACTCAATAAAATTTTCTTCCGGATTTCAACGAAATTTCTCCAACAATTTAAGGGGTCTGATTGGCTGATTTGGCCATGTGTACGGCCTTGAATCAGCGTTCGGGCTGTATCCACAAACTGAAATCGTGCTCCCTGCTGATACAACCGCAGCATAAGGTCATACTCTTGGCTACTCGTCCGAGTTACGTCCCAACCATTCACCCGCTTAATGCTTGCCGTCCGCCAAAGATTCGAACTCGTAATTCCGAGAGAGCTTCGCATCAGCCCGACTTCAACTTCTCTGGCCGTCTCAATTTTTGTGGCCTTGTCTCGGTTTCCGTTCAGAGTAATGTAGGAGTCAACCAAGACATCAACGTCCGGCCCTGCCCATTCTAACTGCCTTAGCAGCTTACCCGGCAAGAGCAGGTCATCCGCATCTAAAAACTGAATCCACTCTGTTTTAACATCCTGCAACGGGGCATTCCGTGCTGCGGGAGCTCCTGGATTTTGTTCCTGAATCAAGTGTACGCGTCGCTCCGGATGTGCGCTTTGCCAAGCATCAATCCGAGCTAAGGTCGCATCTGTTGAGCCATTATCTACGACAAAAATCTCGGCAACCGCACTCCCTTGACTCAATACCGAATTGAGGCAATCGTCGATGTAGTCCTCTACATTCAGACAGGGAATGATTACGGTAACCTGGGAATCCATGCGCGTCACTGTTGGTGCAAAAATGCTTCCGGGCTGAAGACTAGGGCTTGCTCAGCATTGCGTGTCCATGTGTGGCACTCAACCACTCGGCGATACCAAGCTTGACTTACGTTTTCAGCAAGCACAGGATCTGAATGCAACTTTAAAATGGACGCTGCTAGTTGAGGCACTTCGGGTTCGATAAGCAAGCCATGCACACCATCTTCCATGACCTCCGAAACTGGACCGTTATTCGGGGCAATTACCGGGCGTTTCGCGAGGGCATATTCGAACAGCTTAATCGGGGAACCATAGGTGTGCGAACGCGGCAATACGAGACAGTCTGCGAGGCGAGAGTACTCCCATGTGTCGTGGTGTTCCACTTCGCCCGTCCAAACTATAGCATCGGCAACACCTTGAGCAGAGGCTCGACTTTTCAGTTGATGCACCGTTTGGCCATCCCCTACAATCAATCCTACCACCTTGTGACCGGAAGATCTCAAGGCACCGATCGCATCCACAAGGAGATCTACCCCGTGCCAGGGAAAAATCGACCCCACAAATCCCACTACGAATGCATCCATCGGAAGACCGATAGACTCACGGGTCAAACGCAGCGTGCTCATCGATTCCTGCCCGGGACGTATGGCATTCGGAGTTACGGACCAGGCAGAATTCGCCGCCGGCAACCCCAGAGATTGTCCTAAGGTTCGCGAGACGGTAATGACATGGTCTGTCATTCTTAGGGCCTTCCTGTCACGGTGGCCCGCAAACCAAGTCAGTAAACTTCTCCCACTTAATGCTATGCGCTCGCTGACCTGCGGTGAATTCACCTCCAGGATGTGATGAATCTTGAAATTCCGTGCCACCCGAACTCCCGACAGCATGGACAAGAAATTGCGCTCGTAAATCACATCGGGCTCGAGTGTTTTCACATAGCCACTTAACACATTTCCAGACCGTATGTCCCAGAATACGAGGTTGATATCCTTCAGTGTTTCCCATAGGATGGAGGGCAAAATTGCTTTCACTCCGCGTTTGGCTATTCGTGGACCGGGCGGGCTCTGCTCCTCCCCCGTTCTCCACTCGGTGCCGTACCATTTCCCTCCCACGAAAACATGCACTTCATGACCTAACTCTTCGAATGCGCTTATCATTTCACGCATGTGGGTGCCGTATCCTGTCCTTGCATGCAGGTGGAGGTTAGGATGTCCTGAGTAGTACAGTATTCTCATGCGATTTCATCGTGTACTTGCCCCGGAAGGATTGAAAACAAAGATGCCATCCACCGTACGGCATTGTGATGGGAGCCTAACCCATGACTCCTTGCCTCAAACACCTTGTTATCAGGATCGAAACGATCCATAAACGTCCCTAAC
>JBIKUM010000503.1:0-7381 GCA_044347585.1 Terrimicrobiaceae bacterium | reverse complement strand
GACCATCACATCTCTCTGGGAAGGAAACCTCGCGACGCAATCCGCATCGCCGCGCTACAAAGTCACACCCAAGTCTTGGAATAACACCCTCGCCCCTGGGCAATCCGTGGCCATCGGTTTCGTCGCCAGCCCCGCCAATGCTTCGGCCGTGCTGCAAAATCTCATCGTTACTCCGACATCGTCTTCCAATCCCATCATTGCCCCTTCGCCGATGCCAACGCCAATCGCCACGCCGAGCCCAACTCCTGTGGCCACACCAACGCCGACACCAGTCCCATCACCCACGCCAGCGCCGTCTCCTTCGCCCACACCCGTCGCCAGCCAGCCGGATTTGAGCAAAGTCATTGTCGGCTACTTCGCCGAGTGGGGCATCTACGGCCGCGATTACCATGTTTATGAAATCCCCGCGAAGAACCTGAATGTCATCAACTACGCCTTCGCCGACATCTCCGCAGCCGGTGAAGTCGTTTTGTATGATTCCTACGCCGCCGTGGAAAAATCCTATCCCGGCGACACATGGGACCAGCCGTTGCGCGGGAACTTCAACCAACTAAAAAAACTCAAAGCCCAGAATCCCCATCTCATCACCATGATTTCCGTCGGCGGCTGGACGCTCTCCGGGCGTTTCTCCGACATCGCCCTCACGCCCGCCTCGCGCTCAAAATTCGCCGCCTCTGCCGTGGCCTTCATTCGCAAATACGGCTTCGACGGCGTCGATATCGATTGGGAGTATCCCGGCGGCGGCGGGCTGCCATCGAATGTCTCCCGTCCCGAAGACAAACAAAACTTCACCAGCCTGCTCGCCGAGTTGCGCCGCCAGCTCGACCTCGCCGCGCAAGCCGACTCCCGCCGCTACTATCTCACCATCGCAGCGCCCGCCGGACCCGACAAAATCGCGAACATCCAGCCCGCCGCCATCGCCGCCGTCCTCGATTGGATCAATGTCATGACATACGACCTCCACGGCGCGTGGGAGAACCGCACAAACCACCACGCCGCCCTCAATGGCGCGCCCGGCGACCCGCTCACCGTCCGCGCCGCCATGGACGCCTACCTCGCCGCCGGCGTCCCCCGAGACAAACTCGTCGTCGGCCTTCCCTTTTACGGCCTCAGCTGGAAAGGCGTGCCAAACATCAACAACGGCCTCGCCCAATCCTCCACCGGAGCCGCCACCGGCACATGGGACAGCACCGGCATGTTCGATTACTGGGACATCGAGCAACGCCTCGCCGCACAGCCCGCCGCCTACCGCAAATTCCGCGACCCCGTCGCGAACGCCCCCTGGGTCTACGCCCCTACACTCCAAGGCGGACTCTTCATCACCTACGACGACAGCGAATCCATCAGCCTCAAATGCGATTACATCAACGCCCAGAAATTCCGTGGCGCCATGTTCTGGGAACTCTCCGGCGACCTCACCGACGGCACCGGCCTCCTCCCAGTAATTAAAAACAAGGTCAAACCCTAAAAACCCCTTCCCTCCCAATTCTGTAAATTCTGTTAATTCTGTCTAAAAAACCATCCTGTCCTTTCCTCGAGTGGCTTGACATTTCATTCCTCCACCCACAAGTTTTCACCCATGAGCACGGTCAAAATCCTTTCGATCCTCGAAGCTGCCAGCATCGAGCCGCCCAAGGCCCGTGCCATCGCAGAGAGCTTGGAAGTCGCATTCCGTGAACAGGAGGATGACCTTACCAAACGCCTCATGACTAACGAGGATGGTGCGAAAATCCGCGCCGAGATCAAAACCTCCATCGCCGATCTTCGCGCTGAACTCCGCACCGAGATGGCTAATTTTAAAGCCGAAATCATCAAGTGGATGTTCCTCTTCTGGATCGGCCAGATGGCCGCCACAGCAGCGATCATCAAGCTCCTCCAGTAAGGTTCTCTCCTGCCAAATGGTCACTCCGCGCGGCAGCGCGCAAACCCTTGGAGGGTCGACCTCCGGCTTGACCCACTTACGCGGCAAGGCCGCCATTGCATCCAGCAGGAACTCCGCTGCTCTCCGACCCGTAGGGCTATGAGCGGCAGGGGCGCCTGAATCTTGGGACGCCAAGGGCCTGGCGTTCCCTGGAATACGATGACGCTGCCGCTTCCCATTCGTGAAAATTCGTTCTGTTCGTGGTTAAAGAAATTCCATTCGAACGCCCCGCGAGGCGCGTGGCTTTGCGCCCGAGGGCGGACGCGCTCCCCGGGACCTTACCTCCGACTGCATTCCACTTGAGGTTTCAGGCATTTCGCAAAGACCTTCTTTTGTGACAATTCCGTCACATGGGTGACAAATTTGTCACAACATTCCCTTTGTTGCCCCGCTCCCCACTCGTCCACTCTTTCGCCCCGAAGCGCCCTGCATCTCGCTTCCGAGGGAAGATACACAAAGGGTCCGAAATGCCGGTTCCGACAAACCAAGCAAATCCCAAACGATGCTCCATTCTCTTTCGCAACGGACAGATGACCGCACTGTCCCCGCCTCTGGCGCACCCAAGGTTTCCTTACCGTCCCGCGCCTCCGCCACCCCGTTCAACGGCGCCCGCTTCCAACCCATCCGCCGCCGCCAAGCCCATCGCCCATGTGGCCACGGGCATTCAATTAGTGAAGGCACGCCCGCGGTTTCCTCGCCCTCGGTCGAAAATCCACACCGCAGCTCCGAAACGCCCGCCAATTATTCCAAATCCGACATCCAACATCCAACATCCAAAATTCCAAACCTCTTCCCCCTCCGTCGGGTCTGGAATATCGCCTCGCCGGTTTTAAGGCTGGGGAAATGTGTGGGGTTGTTGGCGGTCATCTGGGCATTTGCCACTTTAGGGGCAGTGGCTCAAACTTGGACAGGCACCACCTCTGGCCAATTTTCAACGGGAACCAACTGGTCCAGCACCCCATCATTTACAGGAGCCACCGATCTAGTTTTCAGCACTGCTAGCGCAAATGCTACTGCGAATAGCTCCAATTCCTTCCTCGGATCTAGCCTGACCATCCGAAGTCTGGCTTATGACGCTAATGCGGATACCAATCTGCGAACTCGTTTCGCAACAACTAGGACGGGAAGCACAGCTGCCAATTTGACATTTTCTGCTTCCTCAGGAAGTAGCAGCATTTCAATTGCTCTAGGTGCGTTAGCCGATGTCGAATTCACTGTTGGAACAAGTGTCGGCAATCTAACGGCTTCAAGCGATTTGCTCATCGACCACAACGGGAGCGGTCTGTTTTCGATCGCTCCAAATTTCACCGGTTCAGGCAACCTTTTATTTGGTGGTTCGGGAAACACGACGATTTCTGGAATCATCTCAACAGGTTCCGCCAATCTCACAAAAAATGGCGCTGGAAATCTCACGCTCAGTGGCACCAACACCTACACCGGCGCCACTACAATTAACGCTGGGACTTTAAGCATCAGTTCGGTCGCAAATGGTGGATCGAACAGCAATCTGGGTGCTTCGTCGAATGCGGCAAGCAATTTAGTGCTCGGCGGCGGCTCCCTTTCCTATACCGGCACCAACGCCTCAACCGACCGCAATTTCACTCTCACCAACGGCACGACGAGCACGATTTCTGTAACAACATCCACAGAGACGCTCACCCTCAGTGGAAGTGCGGCAGCAGGCAACGGGAGCTTTACCAAAGCCGGTGCTGGCACGCTGGCGCTTACGGGAGCCAGTTCCCATTCGGGAAACACCACCGTTTCAGCAGGCACGCTGGCGCTTGGAAATGTCAATGCCCTCCAAAACAGCACGCTCAATACGGGAAGTTCCGGTTCACAGGCGGTTACACTCACAGTGGCAGGAACCAATACCTACAATCTCGGTGGCCTGGCAGGTGCTGATGCCCTCGACATTGCAGGCAACTCGTTGTCGGTGGGTTCCAATAATGCGGACTCCACTTTTTCTGGAAACCTCACAGGAACGGGCAACCTCACTAAACAGGGCTCCGGCACGCTGATCCTCTCCGGCACGAATACCTACAGCGGAAAGACGGCCATCAATGGCGGCACAATTTCCATCAGTGCGGACTCCCGCCTCGGCACCGCACCCGGAAGCGTGGTCGCCGACCAACTTTCTTTGAACGGCGGCACTCTTGCCATAACGACTGGTTTTACAATGAACACGAACCGGGGTATCACGCTCGGAGCCGGCGGCGGCACGATCAATGTCGCCACAAGCGAGACACTTGCCTACGGCGGAGTCATCGCAGGCTCGGGCAATACCCTCGCCAAAACAGGCTCGGGAACTTTGAGCCTCTCCGGAATCAACACTTATACCGGAACTACCACAATCAGCGCTGGCACTTTGCGCCTGAATGGCACGGCCTCGTCCAACACCATCGCCGGTGACATTCTTGTGAGTGGCGGCACACTCAATTACCAGACTTCCAACAACGAGCAAATCGCGGATACGGCGAATCTTAGCGTTTCAAGCGGCGTCGTGGATTTTGTTGCAAGATCAGAAAGCCTCAACTCTCTCAATGTATCCGGCGGTGCAGTGAACATTTCCTCCGGCACCGTTACCCTCGGATCAAACGCAATTTTTACCGGTGGCACCACCACCATCAGTGGCACTGCAGGTCGAATTTCCGTTACAGGCTCTACGACATTTGGAAACGGAACGATTGACTACAGCCATGCTTCCAACAACAACACCCGCGCTCTTGTTTTAGGTGGAAATGTAAATGTCAATGCATCCACGACTGCCAACCTGACAAACTCCAGCGGGGGCACCGCGCGCTTGGACCTCAACGATGCCTCCAGAACCTTTACCGTAGGCGACAATGCCAACATGAACATCGGTTGGGTGGTGACATCCAACAACACCGCATCCGGCGCGCTTGTGAAAGCAGGCAACGGCACTCTGACCTTGTCGAATTCAAACACCTACACCGGCGGAACCACCATCAATGCCGGAACTCTCACGCTCGGCCACGCCACAAACACACTGGCCGACAGCGCCGCCGTGATAGTCTCTGGAGGTGCCCTCAACCTCGGCTCCAATACCGATACGGTAGGAGCGGTAACAATCACCAGCGGCACAATCGCGGGCTCCGGCACGCTCACGGGATCCAGCTATGCCCTTCAAGGGGGAAACATTAACGCAAACCTCGGCACTGGCACAATTACGGCCACAAGCGGCACCACAACACTCAACGGAGCCGCCGCCTCAACGAGTGTGAATATCAACAGCGGAGCCTTGGCGCTTGGCTCGGCAGGGTCCTTGGCAAACACAGCCTCAGTCACGGTAGCAACCGGAGCCACCTTCGACCTCACGGCAAAAAGCTCCGGATACTCGCTCGGCAACGGCTCCACGCTCAACGGTCTCGGCACTGTCACCACCGCGGGCGGGCAATCGCTCTCCATAGGCACGGGCGCCACGATCGCCCCCGGCACCGCCTCCACCTCCGGCACGCTGACAGTTGGCGGGCTCACTTTTGCATCCGGCGGAAACTATGCCTTCACTATGGGCAATGCGACTGGAACGGCTGGAACTCATTGGGATTTATTGAGCGTGACCAATAACTTCGACATCGCCGCAACTTCCGCATCCCCGTTTACGATAACAATTGGCGGTCATAGTGGGACCCCGACAGGATTTTCCAACAATGGCTCCTACAGTTGGGATATCTTGACCCTCGGCAGCGGATCCATCACCGGATTCAGCGCAGACAAGTTTACCCTTACAAACAATCTTGCTGGCATCACAGGGGCCTTTTCGCTCAACTCCACTGGCACCGCGCTCACACTCAACTATGTCGCCGGAGCCCCGGCTGTTGTTTGGAGCAGTTCAGGGGGAAGCGCCTGGTTGACTGCAAGCAACTGGACCGGATCAACAGTGCCCACAGCAACCGATATTGCCCAATTCGGAGCAAATCCTACCAGCACGACAACCGGCGTTGGCATTAATTTCGGTTCATCCACCAACAACGGAGCAGGCAACCAAATCGTCGGTGCCATCGAACTGACCTCCGCCCGTTCAGGCAACCTCACCATCGGAAATAGCGCGACTTCCACTGCTGGCACACTGACATTAAATGGTGTCGAAACCGCAGGAGTTTCAAATGTTGTGCTTAAAAATTCCGGTGCTGGCAATTTGACGATTCAAAACAACCAAGGTGGCGGTGGCAGCACTTTGGCGATCGCCCTCGCCAATACAGAAAATGTCGTGGTCATCAATGGAAGCGGTGGCATCACCATCAACAGCACCATCTCCGGCGTTGGCAAAAATCTCACCCTCCAAGGCACGGGAACAGGTTCCCTAACACTCGCAGGGTCGAATACCTACACAGGCACAACCACCATCAACAGCGGCACATTGCGCATGGGGGCTAACGATGTCTTCGATGGCTCGAGCAGTATCTTGATTGCAGGTGGAACTCTTCAAACCTCCACCTTCAACGACACCGTCAATGCCTTCACGATCACCAGTGGAACGCTGGCGGGCACTGGCACGCTGACCGCCGCCACCTATGGGCTCCAAGGCGGCACGGTGAATGCCAACCTCGGCACGGGCATGATCACCGTTTCCTCCGGCACGACCACGCTCAGCGGCACAGCTGCCGCAACCACTATCAATATCAACTCCGGCAACCTCACGCTCGGCGGTGTTGATCGTCTGGCAAACACCGCAAGCATTTCGATGAATGGCGGAACTTTAAATCTCAACAACTACAATGAATCCGTGGGGTCGATCGCCGGGTCGGGAAGCATTGTTCTCGGCAGTGCAACCCTCACCACCAACTCCAGCAGCGATACAACATTCTCCGGCTCGATCTCCGGCAGCGGCGGCCTGACCAAAAACGGCACCGGCACGCTCGTCCTCTCGGGCTCGAACACCTACAACGGCACAACAACCATCAACGCCGGCACAGTCCGCGCGGCGGCAGCGAATGCGCTAGTCAACACGGGCAACATCACCTTGAACCCCGGCGGCTCGTTACTGGTCACGGCGAATGATGCCATCGGAACCAATACCGGCATCGCGCTCAATGGCGGCACCTTGGCCTTTGGCGCAGCTGGTTACAACGGCCAGGTGGGAGCGCTCACCCTCAGCGCCAACTCCACCATCGACCTCGGCACCAGCAGCAACGGCGTGCTCCTCCGTTTCAACAGCATCAATTGGAGCAACGCCAACGCGCTGCTCTCCATCTACAACTGGACAGGGAACACGCAGTGGAGCGGCAGCCCCGGCGGTGGCACCGACCAGCTCCTCTTCACCAACGCCTCCGGCCTGAACGGCAACCTCTCCCGCATCAGCTTCTACAGCGACCTCGGCCAGTCCCTCATTTCCTCCAGCGGCTTCGCCGTCGGCTCATCCCCCACGGAAATCGTGGGCGTCCCCGAACCCGAAAGCTACCTCACTGGCATCCTCCTCCTCCTCGGCTTCACCTTCTACCA
>JBIKUM010000149.1:0-7430 GCA_044347585.1 Terrimicrobiaceae bacterium | reverse complement strand
CGGGGCGTGTGTATTTGACCTCGAGCAGGGCGGAGGCGCTGGCAGTGTTGCCGGGGAAAAGCTCCTCGACTGGCACGGTGTAGAGATTGAGCGTGCCGTCGGTCTCGGCGAGGGCGAGGAATTGAGGATCGGAGAAACTGCGCTTAAGCGCGGTCTTGAGCGTGGTCCCGGCAGGTGTCGGCACGATGGCCAAGCGCTCGACGAATACCACCTCCACATCCACGACATCGCGCCTTTTGAAAAAAACGCGCGGCAGCGGCACGGAGGAGTTCGGTGCCTTGAGGAATCGGCGGGTGGCGAGATCGATGTAGAATTTCATCGGCGGTCAATTTTTCGGCTCTGTCAAACTCGGCACAGCCTCCCACTTGCCGAGCGGGCAGCGCTCGGTGGCCATGCGGATCTTCGCCCAGGTCGAGCATTTGCAAATCCGGCAGCGGCCGGTGCCTCCCATCGCGGCGGCGTCCCATTCGGGGCAGGCGCGGCAGGTGGCTTCTCGGGCGGCGAGGATGTCGGGCGGTGTAGGCGTGAAGCCGCTGGATGTCCAGTTTACCATTGCCTTGGCGAGTCTGGCGGCTTGTTGCGGGAGGGTTGGAGGCGAGGCTTTGACCTGAGCGGCGTGCTCGGGCGTGTTCTCGCCACGCTCCATGCAGCGGGCGCATACGCCTTTGCTGGGGCGCCCGCCATGCAGGCCGAGGGCGCAGGAGTTTGCGTGGGCAGAGATCGGCGTGGCGTGCGAGCAGGTCATGAGATGGTGATGGTGGCGGAGGTGGCGGTAGTGTAAGTAGTCGTCTCTTCAGTTTCTGGATCATAAATTGTAGCAACAAAATCCATCGTTACTGTGTGCGTCCCTATGACGCTTTCTTTGGGGATTGGCCCGATTACTCCACCCCCGTAGCACCCACCAAACGCGCCACAATAGCCCGACATACCAACTCCGATGTAAAATCCACACGGTTGGCCTGATGGGGGGGTAACATTAAGCGAAGCATTTAAAATGATACCTATGGTTCCATAACACAACCACATGTCACCATCTGGACAATTACTTGCCCCAATAGCACACCCGTCCGTTGATCCGCTACCGTTAGCTGGCGGAACCGGAGGAGCATCGGGATATAGAATAAACGGCGTGGTAGCGCTGATTGCTAACGATGACGGCGCTTGATCGCCGAGCCTAGATTCAATCGTCCCGCACCCATCGCACTGCACATCGCAACACGCGCACTCGACCGCGCGGAGGTCTTTGGGGGAGTCGGTCTTGATTTTGATCTTGCCTGCGGATGTTCGACCGAGGGTCATCTCAGCACTCCTCCGTGGCGATCCATTGCAGCGCGCCGCCCACCGCGCCGAGGACAAAAGTGCCACCGCCTGGCGGTGCAGGTATCGCCAAGCGGCGAGCTGTATGGCCTCCTGCGCCGGTGGTGGTCTCGATGAGCGAGGGGTCGGCATCCAGTGCGGCAAAATTGAAATTCCGCATGAGGTCTGCGGCGGAAATTTGCACTGGATAGCCGCCGCCGCTGGCATTTTTTGCAGCGCGGGCGAGCGCCTCGAAATCGACGGGGAGCGTCATATGGTGCCGGTGATAGTCGCAAAGTTGATGACCTTCGGAGTGCCGACCAATGTCGCCGAGGTCTCATCAAACGAGCCAAATCCAGACCGGGTTATCGCTTTGAGCTCGGCCGTCACAGAGATCGCTCCAGTGAGGCTCCAGAGGGTAAATTGGCCGTTTGGGTAAAGCCCCTTGAGCGAGGCCTTTATCGCGTCGAAAGTCGTAGAGATGATAGTAAATGAGGTATCGCCCGAGGGCAGCGGGATCGCGCTATTTGCGGCCGAGGCGGGCACGACGACACTGCGCGTCACAGCCATCGTGGCTACGACTACCGCCATCTGCAACGGGGTCGTCGAGTTGTTCGTGCCTTCTGGCAAATTGGTGATGTTGAGGTAGGTCGGCACCTGCACGGTCGAGACATCCATCGACTTAAAATTTTTGCCGGTGGAGTTGGCGCGGCCGTAGGCGCTCACAATGTATTCCGTTAGCCCGTCCTCGCGACGGCGCTCTTGAGCTTCGGGGAAAATCTTGAGGCCGTCGATGCAGGGGGAGGAATCGCCGCCCGGCATGTTATTGCCGACTGCGAGCGCGGCGCGGTGCGCGGAGGCATTTGCCGTGCGGCCGATGTATGTCTGCGTGACGCGCACGAGGCCGCTCGGGAAGGTATCCACGGCGCGGCCGGGCTGCGGGATGAGGCCGCTTGCGGCGGCGGTGGTGGTGTAGAGTGTGAGCGACATGGGTTAGGCGGTGAGCGCTGCCACTGGCAGACGCGGTTCGATTTTTTCGAGGAGAATTTTAATCGCATCCACCATGCCTTCGAGGCCGCCCTTGGTAGCCGTGCCGCTCGTCTCCCCTGGCGCGGTCTTCGCGCCATCTTGGCCAGGGCGGTCGGGTAGCTTGGTCGAGTCGCCAAACTTGTCGGCGACCGCGCGGCCTTCGCGCACATCTTTGATGCGGGAAGTGAAATCTTTGCCGCTTTCACCGAGCTGCTGCCGTAGGCCAAAATCTTTGCCGATTTCGGCCATGCTCCGCCGGTCCATATTTTTGCCCGTGCCTCGGATGCTGGCATCCACCTCGTTCTGCGCGATCTTTTCCGCAGTCTTCCGAGCGCCTTCAAAGTCTCCGCGCTGGATTTGATTTTGCGCCTGCTTTTGCAGCCGTCCGCCCTTGTCCACGGAGTCTTTCGCCTGCGCATCGGTGATGTCTTTCATCAGTTTCGCGGAGGTTGAAAGGGTTTCTTTGATTTTAGCAGTTGATCCTTCTGCTTTGTTGAAGCTGCCCGCGATGGCATCAGCGTCCGCCACTGCGCCAGATGTGTTTTTCTTCGCTTTGTCGGCGGATTCTGACGCGCTCAAGAAATCTTCCCGGAGCTTGGTGCCGGTTGCTTCGACTTCTTTCATTTTTTCCACGGCTTCAGCAGATGCTGGAACCGCTCCGAAGAAGTCTTTTGTGCTTGGTTCGATGCCAGAGATAAGGTTGCCGAACTGGTCTTGGATGGCTGCGGTGCCGGTCTTGAGGCGCTCGCCATACATATCGCTCACAGACCCGAGGCCCGCGCTCACTTTGTCGAGCACGCTGCCGGATGCCGAGTCGAATGAACTCTGGAATGTCAGCGCGCCATCTTTGGTCACGGCGCTAAGGGCGCTACTGAATTTGCCTGTAACGAACCCGATAGGGTCGGACATGGCATTTTGGAAGTCGGCCGCAAAGGCATTAACGATGCGGTTGAAGCTATTTGAGAAAAACGAAACGATGCCTTGGATGGCAGTTCCGAAAAACTGCTCAAACGCTTTTACCACGATGTTGATGCGGTCTACGAAATCCTTTGCGAAATCGACGCCCATTTTTATGAGCGCGTTGCCAAGCTGCCCGGCGATGAGGCCGGGGAGATCAGAAGTAAAGAAGGCTTTCAGAAAATTCCCTGCGTCGATGAGGGAGTTCAGGTAATTATTTGCTGCAATTCGCATGCCAGCATCGAGAGCTGATCCGATAGCTTCCACGGCTGGCATCGGAGCTTTAAAGGCTCCGATGAGGAAATCCGCCACGCTCATGATCTGCTTCATAAGCGCCTGCCCCCACCCTGCGGCATCGATGCCGGAAAGCGCTGCCGTAAATGTATTGAGCGCAGGCAGTGCGGATTCCAAGAAGCCTGCGGCAAACTCCATGGCTTTCGAGCTGAGTGCTCCTATGCCGTCGCCGAAGTCATCAAAAGTGCGGGCCGAGCGGTCCATCACATCCGGCAGGCTGCCGAGTTGACCACGGGCACCTTCCAACTCGCCGCTGAAATTATTCAGGAGCGGCAGGAGTTCGCCGCCGCTCTTGCCGAAGACTTCCATCGAAGCGCGGGCGCGTTCGGCAGGGTCGGAAATGCCAGCGATCTTTTGCGCGAGCACTTGCATCTGTTCGCTTGGCGTCTTGCCCGCAAGGTCGCTCATCGAAAGGCCGAGAGCGTTCAGCGTGGCGGATTGCTCTGCCCCACCTGCGGCTGCCTCTGCCATGAATTTTTGGAGCTTGTTGAGACTTGGACCTACCTTCTCGGCACCGACGCCTGTATTTTCAAAAGCCCGTTGCAACACGAGGAGGCTCCCTGCCGACTCGCCGGTGCGGGAGGATAGGTCGGTGAGTTGCCCGCCGAGGTCGATCGCCTGGCCGAATCCTGCCACGACAGCACTGGCCGCTGCGGTGGCGGCCTCAACGGCCATCATGCCTGCCTTCACAGCGACACCAGCGACACCGGCCGCGAGGCCGATCTTGCCGAAAGACATGTCGAAGCCTTTGGAGGCGTCTTTGCTCTTTGAATCCAGACGCTCCAAATCCCTTTGGAGATTCGAGACTGTCTTGGAGAGGTTTTGATCCTCGGCTGAAAATTTTACTTTTACGTCGCTCATGCGGCTTTTTGAAGCTCTTGGGAAATGATGTTCTCCATGTTGGTTTTGGGCTTGGAGGCGGCTTTGATGGCTCGGCGCATTTGCTCGATCATCTTGCTTTTGGCGATCGTGAGCGCGGTGCGTTGCTCAGATGGGCGGCAGACCTTGTCCGCCCAGGGGATCGAGTTGACCATCGTGAAGCTGGTATTTGCGCCGTTTATCGACTCCGTGACATCTCCGAAGCCTGCATTGTGCCGCTTGGCAAAGGCAGGGATGCCGCGTGCGCCGTCTCCTTTTACTCCGCCGATCTGCTTGGCGCAGTCTGCCCAGCCGCTCTTGGATAGACCGACGCGCTTCACGACTTCCTTGATGTAGGCAGGAATGCCGGTTGTGGCGATGTAGAGGGCGGAGGGCTTATTGAATGCGCGCCCGGTTGTTTTTGATCGGTTGACCTTGTGTGCAGCGCGAATGCCCTGCCCCGAAACAAACTCGACCGCTCCGAATCCGACTTTTTGCAAGACCGCTCGAAGGTCGCCCCACCTGCCCGCTGCGGCTAGTTTTTCTAGCGAGGCACGCAGAGATGCCGATTGCGTCTTGGAGAAAATCTCATCCAACCGCTCGCGTGTCTTGATGACTTTGCCAATGTCGTTGGCCGTGCGCGTCTCGCCTGCGGCCTTTGCCTTGGTGCCGCCACCCTTGCCGACGCTGAAGGGCTGCGTGCGGTTAGCAAGCTCCACGGCGCACAGGCGCGCATTGGAGCGCATGAGTTCGGGAATGCCCTTGCCGGTGATGGTGGCGAATTGCTCCATCACGCTTTTGAGGTTGTCGGCATTCACGGTGATCGGCATGGCTCAGAGATTTTTCAAAACGGCGTCTATTGCAGCGACCGAGTCAAAATCCGCCTGCGGATTGTCGCGCAGGTAAACGCGAGGAATGCCACGGCTGAATGAATCGGCGTCCAAGATTTGCAACCCGGCAGCATAGGGGACTTCCCACATGCAGGCGTGGAACCCCCAACCGGTGACACTGGCGAGTCTGTAAACATAGGAGGCGAGCCAGTTGGGGGATGCTACTTTCCCGACTCGGTGGTTCCTGTGGAGGCGTGCTTGGCCTTGGTCTCGGCGGCGTTCACGCGTTCCCAAGCGGCGGAGACGAGTGCGGAGAGTTCGTTTTGCTCCTCGAGCGTGGTGAGGTTTTCAAGCTGCCAGCGGCGCACGGCTTTATTGAAAGCGATGGGGTCGTTATCCACCGAGATGACATCATCGATCGGTGCGATGTGAACGAAGGCGAATGCGGCGACGAACCAGAACTCGTCGCGCTTCTCAAGCATGTTGGAGCGGATGATCGAGATCGTGCCAGGCACGCACGGGCGGAGTTTCCATTTGCCTGCTTTGCGCGGGCCGTCGCGGAATGCGGCTTCGCGGAGGGCTTCGTCGTCGGTTTCGTAGTCGGTGGATTCGGGTGTTTTTTTCATTGGTCTTTCGTTGGTTTTTTCGTTGGCGATCTTGGGATCACATGAATTTTGCAAAGCGCTTCTTGTCCGCCTCGGTGGCGTTTTCGCTGATGGAAATGATGCGGCCGTTGCGCTCGAAAACGACTTGGCGAGGCGTCTGCTTCACAACGGAGACGAGTTCGTCGCGGTTGCGCAGCACGGCGAGCATGTAGGCGAGCGGCTCATCCTGGTGCGCGGCGATGTAGTCATCACCGGCAGCAAAGGCGCGCATGACCTCATCGGCGGCTTGGCCGTTTGTGGGGTGGTTCGCAAGGAAGTGGAAAACGGTGGACTCCTCGCCGGATTCTCGGCGGATGCGTGTGGCAGGAGCGGCGGGATTCTCGAACTCAAAACCGAGAGTGGTGAGGATCGAGGCGAGCTTGAGGTCGCGGGTGGAAAAAATAGCTGTCATGGAATATGTCGTGGATTTGTCGTTGGTTGGCCTGCCGGGGAGCCGCTACCCGACTGCCCCGGCAGGAGGTGGAGAGTTACGGGGTCGCTGCTGTCATCGCTGTCTTGTAGGAGCGCGCGGCTACGGAGATTTTTTCAAACTGCTCAGAGGCAAAAGTGGTCGTGAGGCCAGTCACAATCGTCGTGGCTCCGAGGGTGATGCCTGTTGGCATGGTGATCGACAGGAGGCCGCCAACAGTCTGGGAGAACGAGCCTGTGCGGAGACCTTCGATGCTGATTTCCATGATCGGATCAGGCACCGCTACCGCGATGATATTTCCAAGGTCGTCTTTTTGTTCAGTTGGTGAAGTCGTCTCCGAGACGGAGAAGGATTCCACGACGAGGCCGGAAACGTCCGGGCATCCATAGAATGCGTTAGCGACGGGAGTGGAGCGGAAAAGTGAGAGTGCCATGAGTTTTTCGGGTTACGCAAAAAGTCGCGTGTCAAATTTCGATGACCCCGAGGACGATCTCGGCCGTCGTGAGCCAGCGCTCACTCGCCTGAGATTGGCCGAAGGCATTCAGCGTGACGCCCGCGAGGTGCATGGATGCGGGGAGGAAATCCACAAGCTGCGCGATGTCGTAGAGTTCGGCCTTGAGCGCATCAGAAAGCGCCAGATGCGTCGGCAAGGACTCCTCAATCACGCACGGCGTGGAAACAATGATCTGTGCCGTGAATTTGAAATAGCCCATGGCCACCGGCTCGACGGTCTCGCACGCGCAAAAGACAACGGGCGCATCGCCGGGGATCGTCTCGGCGGATTGGCCGGTGTGGATCGAGGAGTCGGCGAATGGGGCGGTGGAGAGGAGCCACTCGCGGAGGGATGTTTCGATGGAGGCGTTCATAGTGAGGAGCCGGGGACGATGGTTGCGACGAACTCGAAGGGCGTGCCGGTCTGCTCGCGCACGGTGGCCACGGTGTAGGTCTTGCCTTCCACAAGAAGCTGCTCGCCACGGCGGGGAGCGGATTGCAGTGCGGAGGCGAGAAAGCGCGCGGTGAACTCGCCGCCTTGGCGCAGGCCGCCGGTTTCGAGATCAAGCCCGATGGCGATGGCGGACAGGCCGACGCGGA
>JBIKUM010000224.1:0-5006 GCA_044347585.1 Terrimicrobiaceae bacterium | reverse complement strand
GAGAACCACCCGCGCCTTTCGTTGGAAGGAAATTTTCTAAAATTTCTTAGAGGGCAACTTCAACAGTGAGGGATTTTTTCTCACCGTCTTTGGTTCCTTCTTTATCCTTGGATTTGTCACCACCGCCGCATCCGCTGCCGGGGCAGGATCCAGCCATGACGGCCGATGCGGAGAAAGCGACGACTACTGCTGCGAGGAGTGCGATTTTTTTCATAAGGACTTTAAGCTCGCGTGTGGAAACGCAAAGTCAAATGGATTTTTGGAGAAATCTTACGCCCGGCTCATGTAAGTGCCATCGACGGTGCTGACCTTGATCATTTCGCCTTCTTTGATGAAGAGCGGAACATTGATGATTTTGCCAGTTTCGAGGGTGGCGGGCTTTTGAACATTGTTCGCCGAGTCGCCGCGGATGCCTTCGGCGGATTCTACGACCTTGAGAACGACTGAGGAAGGAAGCTCGATCTGGGCCGGACGGCCTTCAATGCTGAGGACTTCGACCTTGAGGTTTTCGACGAGATACTGCTTGGAATCGCCGATCAACGACTCGTTGAGCGTGATCGTCTCATAAGTGGAAGGGTCCATGAAATGGTAGCCCTGATGGTCGCTGTAGCTGAATTCAAGCGGTTGACGGTTTACATCCACGACATCCACTTTTTCTGTGGAAGAGAAGCGGATATCGGCCGATTTACCGGTTCCGATGTAGCGGATGATGCACTGAACAAAAGCGCGAAGGTTTCCGGGCGTGCGGTGGTGGATGTCGAGAACGATGGCTGGGTTTCCGTTGTAGCGGATGGCCATTCCTTTGCGGAGATCATTGGCGGCTGGCATAGATTTAGTGGCTACTAATAAACCCGCACGGGCTTTTGACAAGGCACGAAATCAGCCTGCGGACAGCTCCTGACACGCTGCGTTCTTGGAAACATAATCGCGCATCAATCCATGGGCGGGATTCCGGAGTTCGGGGTCGGCAGCGAGAACCTCTTGAGCCACGCGACGCGCCTCGGCCATGATATCGGCATCCCGCAGCAAGTCGCCGAGCCCCAAAGAGGGGAGGCCGGTCTGCGCGGTTCCCAAAATATCACCCGGCCCGCGCAGTTGGAGGTCAGCCTCGGCGATCTCGAAACCATCCGATGTCTTTTCGAGAACCTCTAATTTTTCGAGGGCGGGGCCGGTGGCACCATCGTGAAGAAGAATGCACCAAGATTTCTCAGGTCCTCGGCCGATGCGACCGCGAAGCTGGTGCATCTGGGAAAGGCCGAAGCGCCCGGCCTCCTCGATGATCATGGTGGTCGCATTGGGCACATCGACTCCGACTTCAATGACCGTGGTCGCCACGAGCACGGAGAGGCGCCCCTCGCGGAATTCGCGCATCACAGCCTCCTTGGCCTCGGCATCGATTCTTCCATGAACGATGCCAACTGTGGCCGGAGCCAAGAGCGCCCTCCATTTTTCGAACTCGGCCGTGGCGGCTTTGACATCGAGTTTCTCAGATTCCTCGATGAGGGGATACACGATGTAAGCCTGCCGGCCTGCCGCTAATTCACCACGCAGGAAATCAACGATGGCAGGAAGCCTGTCGACCTCGCGCACAGCCGTGACAATACGCCCCCGACCGGCCGGGCGATGTTTCAAAATCGAAACATCAAGGTCGCCGTAAAGGGTCTGGGTGATGGTGCGCGGGATGGGTGTTGCTGTCATCACAAGCACATCGGGAGCATCGGCCCGTTCGATCAGCTTGGTGCGCTGGAGCACGCCGAATTTGTGCTGCTCGTCGATCACCACCAAACCGAGTTTTTCAAACTCCGCGCTCTCGAAGAGGAGGGCGTGCGTCCCGACGACGAGTGCGGGGCCGCTCGGGTTTGGTTCAAACAAATCCGGAGCCTTGGCGGAATCCTCGCGGCGGGAAGAGGTGCGCAAGAGCACCGGGATTCCGAGGGGATCGAGGATGCTGCGGAAATTCAAATAATGCTGCTCGGCCAGAATCTGGGTTGGTGCCATCAAGGCCGCCTGCCACCCCGACTCGTGGGCTTGAATCATGGCCCGCAGAGCCACCATGGTTTTGCCTGATCCCACATCGCCTTGCAGGAGGCGGTTCATGCGGTGTGGAGCTGCCATGTCGGTGGAAATCTCATCCATCACCACGCGCTGCGAATCGGTGAGCACGAAAGGCAGGGACTCCTCAACCCTGCGCCAAGCAGAACCATTTCCCGGGCGCGCGAAGCCTCCGTTTTTTTTCACCGAGGCATGGCGCGAGCCGAGGATTAGCTGAATTCCAAAAAAGACATCCCTCACGAGTTGGCGCCTGGCTTCCTCGCACTCGGCCATATCCATCGGGAAATGAACAGCCCTCCAAACATCCGGCAGGATGGGCGTTCCTCCCCTCCCCTCAGGCCAGAGGCGAGGAATTGTGCTTAGGTCGGTTTCCTCGAGAGCATGGTGAATAAGTTTGCGCAGGACATGGACAGGCAGGCCATCCCCCGCGCCATGCACGGGTGTAATGCGGTCAAAGTGGAGGGAGACCCCGCCTTCGTCCTCGATGACCTCGAACTCGGGATGTTCGATCACCAGACGCTTCGAGCGCTCGCGAGGTTTGCCGTAAACGACGAGACGATGCCCGCCGAGGATCATTTTTTGCACCCAGGGCATATTATACCAACGCAGGGTGATGGGATTGCTCAGGATGCCTCCATTGTCATCCTCGAGAATCGCCTCAAAAATCCGGCGCGGGCCGAAGCGTTTGTAGCTCGTCTTTTTAACCACGCCAAAGAGGCAGACGGCCGACTCCGAGGGGCTGTCCGGAAAACGGTCGAACTTCCTGCGGTCCTCGTAGCGCCTCGGAAAATGGCGCAGCAAATCCTCAAGCGTGAGCAAGCCCAAGCGCCGCAAGGCTGCAACGCGGTTCGAGGGAACCCACGGCAATCCATCCAGCGCAGTCGTGGGAGCGAGGAGGCTCATTCCGCGTGACGCACTTCAACGATCCTCAACTGCGGCTCGGCCCGCCCCTGCCAGACATTCCAGTCCAGCGTATAGGCGATATCCCACGGCGGTCGCGGCATGTCATTCACAGGGGCATTGAAAAAAACGGCGGGAACGCGGCGGCGACCGCACAGAAACTCGATCCGCAGGTGTTTTTCCTTCATGAGACGAGGCTCGCCCGCCGGAGCCACGGCGCGCGAGAACATGAGCGGCTGGGGATTGGAATTTCCAAAAGGCTCCAATAAATCCTGCGACTCCAGCACCGAGGCGTCGATGTCTCCCAGACCCAACTCGCAATCCAAGCGCAGACGCGGCGTCAGCATTTCCTCGCTGGCAATAGCCTGCGCGGCACTCTCAAAAGCGTCACGAAACGAAGACAGGCTCGACTCGTTCAGAGAAATCCCAGCAGCCATGTCGTGACCGCCAAATTTCTCCAAGTGCCCGGCGCAATCGCGAAGCATCGCCACCAAGGGCAGCCCCTCAATGCTGCGTCCACTGCCCTTGCCAGCTCCCGATTCATCGAATCCGATCACAAAGGTCGGGCGGTGATATTGCCGCATGATGCGCGAGGCGACCACGCCGAGAACGCCGATGTGCCAATCCCGGCTTCCGGCGACGATCGAAGCCTGGGTGTCGGGATTGAAATTTTTGGCGACCCATTCCTCGGCATCGCGAACAACATGGCGCTCGACTCCTTGGCGCTCGCGATTATGGGCATCCAGCCCCTCCGCGAGCCGCGATGCCTCGGCGGGGTCGTCCGCGAGCAGAAGCTGGAGCGCCTCCATGGCAGGGCCAAGACGACCGGCAGCATTAATGCGTGGTCCCATGCGGAAGCTAATATCTCCTGCTTTTACAGGCGTGGGGACATCCGCCACACGCTGGAGGGCGGCCAATCCCGCCCAGCGGGTGTGCTCCATTTGCCGGAGGCCGTGGCTCACAAAAATCCTGTTCTCATCCACGAGAGGCACGATGTCGGCGACCGTGGCGAGAGCCACCAGATCGAGATACTCACGCAAATCGATGCCCGCAACGGGGCGGGCTTTCAAAATAGCGTGGGCGAGCTTGAACACGACTCCGGCACTGCACAGGTAGTGAAACTCCGCGCCGCACTTGGGATTCACCAATGCGACGCAGTCCGGGCGCTCTGCCCCGGGTTCGTGGTGGTCGAGCACAATGACATCCACTCCGCGCCGGCCCAGAGCCGCAATTTCCCTCACCGAGGTCGTTCCGCAATCCACCGCCAGCAGCAATTGCGGCGCGTGCATTTCCAAGCAACGCTCAACCCCCGCCTCGCTAAGACCGTAGCCCTCCTCGGCCCGCAGGGGCAGGAAGCATGGGACTGTGATTCCGCAGGCTTTGAAAAAACGAGCCAGAATGGCCAGTGAAGTGATCCCGTCCACATCATAATCCCCGTAGAGGACAACGCGCTCCCGGCGATCCATCGCAGTCAGGATTCTTGCCACGGCCACTTCCATCTCCGGCAACTGCTCGGGCGCGCTCAAGGAACGCAGACGCGGCTTGAGATAGGCATCGGCGGAGGCTCCATCGGCAACACCGCGTTTCAAAAGCAACTCGGCGAGGAAGCCAGGCACTTCCGCTTCACGCCTGACACGCGAGAGCGACGAGGCATCCGGGGCCGGGGGAAAAATCCAACGCCTTTGCATCGCGACGCCTTAGGCTGAAGTCCGGCCTGTTTTTCTAAGAAGACGGCGCTGGAGTTCCTCGAGACGCTTGATGCCCGGTGCCCAGGAAAAATCCGTCTCCCGGACGCGTTGCGAAAGGATTTCCGCCTCACCAGCGGGCAGGAAGAGTGCGCGCTTGACGGCATCAGCAAGCGCCGGAAGAGCATGACGATGGAAGACAATTCCATTCCCAGCGCCCGAGACGGGGTCGAAGTCCCGCACCAGATCCAGCAAGCCGGGACAATACTCGAGAACAGGAATCAGACCATTGCGCATCGCCTCCGCCACAAAGGCCCTTCGCGGCTCCAAAGCTCCCGGAACGAGAACGAAGTCGCCGGCCGAGAGAGC
>JBIKUM010000074.1:0-10270 GCA_044347585.1 Terrimicrobiaceae bacterium | reverse complement strand
CATTTCCAGAAGAAGGCCTGCCAAAACAAGACGCTGCCGGGAAGGAAGCTGCAATACTTGCTGGGTAATTTCCTCAAGAGTTGCTAACATATTTAAAATATCACAGAGAAGAAGGCCTCGGTCAAAACGACATTTTGTCTACACCCTCAAAGCGCCCCGGTTAGAATCATGCAACACCCGCCGGTCACGCCGCGCCATCAATGGTCTGCATTTATGATTCCTCCGTGAAATGGTGTGCCGCTTTTCACTGCGGGGATTTGCGTGTTTTTCGATCCGCAAGAATTTGCTCGTAGAGTTCGTAAACGACATCCCGCGTGTTGGCGTAGTCTAGGAGGATTTCGTTGGACTGGACTTGATGAAAGAGGATGCGGATGCCACCGACCCGCAATCGACAGAAACCCTCCAACGGACCTCGCAGACCTTTGATGTCACCCCGGTTTTTGGCCAGCGCGCGGAGGGCCATGCGCACTCGCCGTTTGGTTTGCGGTGGCAAGGCGCAGAGCCAATTTGAAACTTGCTCAGAGGCCGAAATTTTCATCCGAGAGATCCAGAGCGCGGTATTTTGCCGTTCCAGCCCTGACTGCACGCACTGCCTTCATTGCAGCGGTATCCTCGAGAACATCCAGCGTTTCCAGCAGAGCCTCGAAATCCTCGACGGGCAGGGCGACAACAACCGGACGATTGCGATTGGAGATTACAAACTTCCTGCCGGAGCGGCAGAGCTTTGTGAGATTGGCCTGAGCTTCCTTAATGTTGTATGTAGCGGGCATTGAATTAGTATATAAACAGACATCACAAATCTCAAATTATTGAGAAAGAGGCGGAATAAAAACGGCTACTCTGGCGGTTTTTTGATAGGCGCCAACCCCAAGCTTTAAAAATCAAAAGAGTCTTTTCAGGATTTCGGCTTTTCCTGTTTACTCGTGGGATGTCGCGCATACCTGTCACTATTCTCACCGGCTTCCTTGGGGCCGGGAAAACCACGCTTTTGAATCGCATACTCGGGGAAAACCACGGGCTTCGGATTGCGGTGATCGAAAATGAATTTGGCGAGGTGGGTATCGACCATGAGTTGGTCATCAATGCCGAGGAGGAGTTGTTTGAAATGAATAACGGGTGCATTTGCTGCACGGTGCGCGGGGATTTGATTCGCATTCTGGGAAACCTCATGAAGCGCCGCGACAAGTTCGATCACATCCTGATTGAGACGACTGGGCTGGCTGATCCGGGGCCGGTGGTGCAGACATTTTTTGTGGATGAGGAATTGAGGGAGCAGACGGTGGTGAACGGTGTGGTGACGGTGGTGGATGCGCACCATTTCTCGCGTCATGTCGATGAGACTCACGAGGCCGAGGAGCAGGTGGCTTTTGCGGATGTGATTCTTCTGAACAAGAGTGATCTTGCGACTTCCGAAGAACTGCAGGAAACCGAGCAGCGCATCCGCGCGATCAATGCCCTGGCGGTCATCCACCGCACGACGCGCGCGGAGATCGACATCAAAAAAGTGCTCGAGGTGGGCGGCTTCAACCTTGATCGCGCGACGGAACTCAATCCCCACTTTTTGGACGCGCATGGGCATCACCACCATCACCACTCGGATATCTCGAGCGTGGGCATCGAAGCCGAGGGGGAGTGCGATGGCAAAAAACTCAACGACTGGATTTCGAAGCTCGTTCGCGATCAGGGGCAGGACATTTTCCGTATGAAAGGGGTTTTCGCCGTGAAGGGTCAGGCCGACCGCGTCGTGTTCCAAGGCGTGCACATGCTCATCGACGCGGCGAGTGGCGGTCCTTGGGCGGGACGCCCACGCAAGAACAGCTTGGTTTTCATCGGCCGAAAACTCGACCGCGAAGCCCTCACCAGCGGATTCCGCTCCTGCCTCGCTTGAAAAGCCCCGGCTCGATCACTGCGGGGGATCACATCCTCGGGCTGAAGTGGAATCCCGAGGGAACGCGATTGCTCGTGACTCCCGCCACCGGTCCTGTGCTGGTGGCAGACGAAACGGCGACGCTTCTTATGGAACTGCCTGGCCACGGCATGGGGAATGGTAGCTCGGACTGGTTCGCCGGCGAGCCTGCGACTTGCGGTTTTGACGGAAAAATCCGCTGCGGCTCGAGGGAATGGAAGCCCGGGCGAGGGATGATCGAGCATGTGCGCACGAGCCCCGATGGAGCGCTTCTCGCAGCAGGCCAGGGCAAGGCGTTGCACATTTTCGACGCGGCAGGGAGCGATGAAAAAAGCCTGCGTGACTTGCCGGCCGTGGTGTCGGATTTCGCATGGAATCCCAAGTCACCCGCCGAGATCGCCACTGTGGGCGCAGGTGGGGCGTTGCTTTGGCGGCTTGGTGAAAAAGAATCTTTCGCCCGCTTTGATTGGGGCGGAGCGAGCCTGCAGGTGCGGTGGAGCAATGACGGACGCTGGCTGGCCACGGCGGACCAGACCGCGAGTGTGCATGTTTACGATATCCCGAGGGACAATCCGCTCAACATGGAGGGGTTTGAATCGAAAGTTCGCGCGCTGGCTTTTTCGGCCGATGGCAAACGCCTCGCCACGGCGGGGAGTCCGGTGGTCACGGTCTGGCCGTGCGCATCGAAGACGGGCCCGGAGGGAGCGCATCCCATTCAGGTCGATGGCAGCGGGAGCGAAGTGCTGGCGCTGGATTTCTCACCTGCCACCGCTCAACTCGCGACGGGTGATGGCGAGGGAACGTTGCTGGTGGTGACTTTTGAAAAAGGCCAGTTCCGCCGCAAGCGGGCGCGTTTGGGAGTCGGCATCAGCGCCTTGGCGTGGCATCCCAACAAGCCGCTTCTGGCCGTGGGTCACTCGAGCGGCTTGGTGACTTGGCTTTCGCTGGAGGGCTGAGTTGGCTCGTCCACGGCAGGCGCCTCGGAAGCAGGAGCGGGGCTCTCCGGCGCGGTTTCCACGGCTTCTGGCTTTGTGGATTGCGGGGCCGGATTTTCCTGTGGATTGCGGTTCTTCTGAGGCTTGTTGGATTTTTCCTGCGGAGGGCGCGCGGACGGGCGGCGCGGGATTTCGAGGCCTTTCGAGGCGAAGTCAATGACATGGCCTTGCAGCAGGAGCCAATGGAAATCGCGGAGCAGGGCTGCCTCCCGGAGGGCGGAATCCGATGGCAGCGTGGGCAATTCGAGCAGGGCCTTCCATTGTTCCGAGCGGGGTTTCCCGGCGTTTGATTCCAGATAGTCGAGGATCGCGGCGAGGCTCTCGGAGACGGGGTTTGCCTGGCGGTCGAGCAGCTTGGGACGCGCCACGGAGACATAGGTGATGTTTTCGTGTGCCTTGAAGATTTGCAGGCCTCCGGCGGCGAGTTTTTGGCTCAGGAAATTGGCGAGCGGAAGCGGGAAGCGGATGAGGTTGTCGAGTTCGCGGCGGGTGAATTCGATGACGCCCGGTGCGGAGTCGTTGACGGGCGCGGAGCCTGGGACGGTGAATTGATCGCCGGCATTGATGACCGCCGTGGCGGCGTGGTTTTTCTGAAAATGCTCGGTGACTTCCGCGAGGCTCTTCAGTGACACAGGCTCGGTGCCTTCGGGGGTTTCGAGCGGGAAAAAGACATCCTGCGAGCTTTGTTCGTCGCGCCATTTCTGGATGGATTCCTCATCGCGGACCATGCGGATGCGGGCCTTGTAGATATCGAACGCCATATTACCGAAGCGTTCGGCGTGGAGTTTTTGAACCTTGAGCTGGTAGTCGTGGAGGTTCGGCGGGCCAAGAAGCACGCCGCTCATGCCGCACTGGGCGATGATAGGAGAGGCGGCCTTCGGAGGTTCGACAGCAATGCGCTCGCGGCGGTAGAAATTTTCCAAGTTCGCGGAGAGGATTCTCGCAACAGCATCGCTCTCGTTCATCCAGAGCGTGCCGTCCGCCACAACCTGAAAAAGCGCTGGGCCGGTCGTGCGACGGAATTCCACCAGATAGCGCGCGGATTTTTCGAGAACCAGGCGGGCCAACTCGAAGAGGGAATATGTCTTGGCTGTTGATTTGATCTGCTTCAGCAGTCCATCAACGCCGCGCGGCTCGGGAACAAACTTGATCTCCCAGCCTTCGAGAACCGGGTTGCGGGGCGCGGCTGGCTGTTGGCGGCGGTCGGATTCCTGCCGCGAGTCCCTGCGGGGTGCTGGTCCCTTGCCTGCCGGGCGCTTGTCACCCGAGGGACGGCGCGATTTGTCGGAGTGCTCGGCCCCGTGCTTGCGGGTCAGGCGTTCGGATTTCGGCGGTTTGCGGTTCCATCGAAAATCGGCATCATCCCGGTCGAAACCAGACCTCCCCCTCGCGTCGTTATCATCACGGATGGAAATCTGTGAAATTTTACTGGATGGAGTGGAGTCCTTGACCCAGGAAGGCTGGAAAGATTGGAGCAAGTCCATTTCCAAGCCGGACAGGTCGGTGGGATTAGCTGGATTGGTGTTCATAAACCGCCTGAAGCAGGGGCAATCTGGATAATGCCCGGAGAGGCCACAAGATAATTATTTCAAAAACTCCGCCAAAAAATGCTGCGGGCCGGAGGCATCAGACGATGCCGGAATCCTTCAAGCGTTGCTCGATATCGCTGATCTGGAGCGCTTCCACGAGGCCGCCGATGTCTCCTTCGAGAAACCGGTCGAGCGAATAGAGCGAGAGTTTGATGCGGTGGTCGGTGACCCTGTTCTCGGCGAAATTGTAGGTGCGGATTTTTTCCTCGCGTCCCCCGCCGCCGATGAGGCTGCGCCGGTGGGCGGAGTATTTTTCCTCCTCCTCGCGGCGTTTGTCCTCGAGGAGTCGGGAGCGCATGATTTTGATCGCGGCCTCCTTGTTCTTCTGCTGGCTGCGTCCATCC
The DNA here is from genome assembly GCA_044347585.1 of Terrimicrobiaceae bacterium. Classification (GTDB taxonomy): domain Bacteria; phylum Verrucomicrobiota; class Verrucomicrobiia; order Chthoniobacterales; family Terrimicrobiaceae; genus UBA967. The sequence continues at coordinate 5,436 of JBIKUM010000074.1, read as the reverse complement.
TGACAGCGAACGATTCTTCCTGTTGGAATGTGCATGACCTGCACGGCGGAGTCGGTGGTGTTCACGCCTTGACCGCCGGGTCCGCCGGCGCGGCAGACTTCGATGCGCAGGTCCTCGGGTTTGATTTCGATATCCACCTCCTCGGCTTCGGGAAGAACGGCAACTGTGGCGGTGGAGGTGTGGATGCGGCCCTGCGCCTCGGTGGCGGGCACGCGCTGCACGCGGTGCACGCCGCTCTCATAGCGGAAGCGGCGGAAGACGGATGTGCCGGAGATGCGGAAAATGACCTCGCGCAAGCCGCCCAGATCGGCCGGACTGGATTCGAGTTCTTCGACCTTGAGTCCCAGCGAGTCGGCGTAGCGGCAATACATGCGGTGCAAGTCGGCTGCGAAAAGAGCGGCCTCCGTGCCGCCGGTGCCGGCGCGGATTTCCACAATGGCATCGCGGTCTTCATCAGGCTCGGGCGGGAGGAGCGCCACTTGCACGGCACGCTCAAGAAGTGGGATTTCCGGCTCGATGCGCTCGATCTCCTCGCGGGCCATGGCGGCCATTTCCTTGTCCTCGCCTGCCGCCAGCTCACGGTTTTCGACCAACTCGCGGCGCGCTCGGGTGAGCTTTTCCCAGGATTCGAGCAGCTCTTTTGTGGAACCGTGCTCGCGCAGCACCTCTCTGGCATGCGCGGCGTTTTCGAAGAGGCCGGGCGAGGAAATTTCGCTTTCCAGTTCTTCGAAGCGGCGGCGCTTGCGCTCGATGAGAGGTTCAAAGTCCATGATGAAATAAAAACGGTAAACAGGCTTTGAACCCGTTTACCGTTTTAAAAAGAAAGAGTCTGTGACTACGGCTTCTTGACGGCGCGTGCGACGCGAACCGTGCCGTAGCGCTGCTTGAATTTGTCAACGCGGCCTGCCGTATCGACAAATTTCTGCTCACCGGTGAAGAAGGGATGGCAGGCGGCGCAGATGCCGAGTTTGATGTTCTGCCGAGTGGAGCGTGTCTTATATGTGGCACCGCAAGCGCACACGATGACGGTTTCCTGATAGTCTGGATGAATTTCTGGCTTCATTTTGGAAAAGGTTGTGTATCGTAGCCATGTTTCCCCTCATGGCAATAGGAATCACAATTAAATGAACATTTTTTTAAGGGCGACCCTTGCATTCCTGCTCTATCTGGCTGCTCCCCTCTGCGGCCAAACACCGCTTCCCTCGCCTTCTGAGCAACCTTCGTCGCCGGTTGATCCCCAATCGCTGTTGGAGAGGGCGCGGACAGGCGGGTTCGAGGAATTTCAGAAAAGCGAAGCCTCCACGCCCGAGGAATACCGGGAGTATATCCAAATCCTTACCCAATGGGTCGAAGCCCAAACCTTGGCGGAGGATTGGAAAAACGCGGCGCAGACGATGGAAGAACAGGCTGCCGAAGTTCGCCAGTCAATTTCCGACTTCAAGCCACCTGAGGTCACGCCCGACAACGGACTCCTCCTTTTCGACTCGGCGCGGATCGATGGCTGGCAGGCGGCTGATTGGTTGGAGGCGTTGAACAAAATCGGCGAGACCCGGGCACAGCAGGCCGCGAACGCATTCGAGGCATTGAAGGTGCAGCAGCAAAAACTCCAGATCCTCGAGTCCAAGGGAGCGCCTGGGTCACCCCGCGACCAATGGCTTTTGAAACTTCAGCAAACCCGCGTGGAAGCCGCGCTCGCCGAAAACACCCTCCGTTCCGACAATAAAAGTTGGCAGCCGGATGCCGATTTGCGGAGCGCTTTGATCGACCTCGCGAAACTCCGGAGCCAGAACTTGGAGGGACGCGTTTCATTTCCAGCGAGCTTGCTTCAAAAAAAACTCACAGACATCCGGAGCGAAGAGGACGCCCTCTCGGCCATGGCCGCAAAGGTCGGCCGACAATTCAAAAACCTCCCTTCCAACGACGCCTCGCCGGAAAACAATCAAACCGCCGAACTCCTCGAGGACAGCATCGAAAGCCAACTCCAACTTCTGGAATACCGCCGCCTGGGCCTTCTTGTCATAGGCCAAATCTGGCAAACACGCTACGACCTCTGGAATGCCGCGAAGGCCGAATCCATCGACCAAATCGAACGGCTGGTGGCCGATCGATCGCAGGATGTCCAGACATGGCAACCGCTCATCCCCGGACTTCGCGCAAAGCTCGTGGAGCGCGTGCGCCTCGCGGCGGCCAATAGCAACGGAAGCTCCGGCGCATCCCCTCAAGACGAGCTTTTGACAAAAACTCTCAAGCAGGAGGAGGCGATTCTTTCCCAGTGGGAAAACGGATTTTCCAAACTCCTCGAACTGCTGCGGCTCACAAATGCCGACCTGGTGGTGCGCCGCAAATCGCTCGGGTTGGGCGACAAAATGGATGCGGCTGCCGTCTCCCTGGGTGAAAAGGCAAAGAATTTTTGGAACACCGGTGTCTTCACTCTCAACGACTCGGTTTTCGTGAACGGCCAGATCGTGCAGCGCCCGAGTTCGGTGACTTTGGGAATGCTGTTCATCGCGTTCGCCATTTTGCTGCTTGGCGGGATGCTGTCATCCGCTTTCAGCCATTGGCTGCGCTCGAGGCTCCGGCAGCGCTTCAGCCTGGATGCCACCACCGAAGCGATCGTTCAGAAATTCACGCATTTCATCCTTCTCGGAGTCGTGTGTCTCGTTGCCTTGTCTGTCGTAAAAATCCCGCTCACGATTTTTGCCCTCCTCGGCGGCGGCGCGGCCATCGCCGTGGGCTTCGGCGCCCAGCAACTCGTCAACAATCTCATCAGCGGAATCATCCTCCTCTTCGAGCGGCCGATCCGCATCGGCGACATCATCGATGTGGCCACCTATTCCGGCACAGTCACGGCCATCGGCAGCCGCTGCTGCCAACTCCGCCGTGGCGACGGGGTGGAAATCCTCATCCCGAACAGCGCCCTCCTCCAAAGCACGGTGGTGAATTGGACGCTCTCCGACAACCACGCGCGCCAGGATTTTTCCATCTCCCTCGCCCACGGCGCGCCGATCAAAAAAGCCATCGACCTTGTCCAAGCCATCGTGACCGCGCACCCGGGTGTTCTGAAAAGCCACGAGGCGAGTGTCTTTTTACAGGATATTCTCAAGGATTCGCTCTTGCTCCGCGCCTTTTATTGGGTGGATAAAAAAGTGCCCCACACCTCGAATAGAGTCCCGAGCGATCTGCTCATTGCGATTTATGAAGCCTTCAAGAAGGAGGGAATTCTTTTGGCCTCGTCCCAGAACGATGTTCACTTCGATGCGTCAACACTCCTCGCCATTCAACTCATGCCCCCCGCCCAGTGAGGACACCTTTTTCCAGCATGAAGGAATGCTTTGCAGAAGGTGGATGCTTGGCCGTATAAAATCTCGGCAATGTCCAAAAAGATCGCGCCGGTTACCCAGTCCGATTTCATCAAAGCCTACCGCGTCATGCTCACCTCGCGGGTGCTGGAGGAAAAACTCGCAGCCCTCTTCCGTGCCGGCATGATCAAGGGCGGCGTGTTCCTCGGCCGCGGCCAGGAGGCGCTGAGCGTCTCCGTGGGCATCCAACTCCGACGGGGTGATGTTTTTGCCCCGCTCATCCGAGATCAAGCTGGACGCCTCGCATTCGGCGACACGGTTCTCGACACACTTCGCACCTACTTGGGATCTCAGCTCGGCTCCATGCGTGGCCGGGATGGAAACATCCATCGCGGCCGTCCCCAGGATGGTTACTATGCCATGATCAGTCACCTTGGAGCCATGATCCCCAGCGTGGCGGGAGCACTTCTCGCGCGCCGTCTCAAAGGCGAGCAGGGTGCCGTGGGAGCCACCTGCATCGGCGATGGCGGGACATCCACCGGCGCGTTCCACGAAGGGCTCAATGCCGCCGCTGTGGACAAGTTGCCGCTCATCGTGGTTATTGCGAATAACCAATACGCCTACTCCACACCGAACTCCCGCCAATACGCCTGCGCCGACCTTCTGGACAAAGCCGCAGGCTATGGAGTGGGTGCTCACAAGGCCGATGGCACAAGCCTGATGGATTGCCTCCAGACCTTACGCAACGCCATTCACGCCGCACGCGAAGGCGGCGGACCCCAGCTGGTCGTTGCCGACTTGCTGCGCCTCGTCGGCCACGGAGAGCATGACGACTTTGCTTATCTCGATCCCAAATTGAAAAAATCCACTGTTGGTTCGGATTGTGTGCTGCTCGCGGAAAAGCATATCATCGACCAAGGCTGGCACACGGCTGATGAAGTCGCAGCCTGGAGGCACGAGACCGAGGCCGAGGTCAATGACACAGCCTACCGCGTCCGCCGCGAACCCTCGCCAGATCCGAGTGAAGACGACTGGGCCGCTCTCTCCAGACCCGAATACCGGGAACAATACGCCGCCTCATGATCACCTACCTCGAAGCCATCCGCCTCGCCCAGCAAAAGGCCCTCGCGACCGACTCCCGCGTTTTTCTCTACGGGCAGGACATCGGCAATTTCGGCGGTGCCTTCAAAGCCACCAAAAATCTTTCCGCCGAATTCCCCGGACGCGTGCTGGACGCACCGCTAAGCGAGGACGCCATCGTGGGCATGGCGATCGGTGCCGCCATTGAAGGCGCCCGGCCGATTGTCGAAATGCAGTTCGCCGACTTCTCGACCTGCGGCCTCAACCAGATCGTCAACCACGCTGCCACGCTTTTCTATCGCACCAGCGTTCCCTGCCCGATCGTGGTGCGCCTGCCCTCCGGCGGCACTTCCGGCGGCGGTCCCTTCCACAGCCAGAGTCTGGAAGCCATTTACGCCCACTGGCCCGGTCTGGTGGTTGTGACACCCGCAACCGTCGAGGATGCCTACACGATGTTGCTCGAAGCCGTGAACATCGACGACCCGGTTATTTTCTGTGAGCACAAGTTTCTCTATAACCATCTCAAAGCGGATTCCCTCCCCGAGACCGCCCTGCCGATCGGTAAGGCACGCATCGCCCGCGCCGGCCGGGATGCAACCATTGTGACCCATGGCGCTATGCTCCATGAATCGCTCGCCGCCGCCCAGGAACTGGTGGAGGATGGATACGAAATCGAAGTCGTCGATCTCCGCAGCGTGAAGCCGCTCGATACAGACACTGTTCTTGCCTCTGTCGCCCGCACCGGCCGCCTGCTCTGCGTCAGTGAAGAGTGGCCTTGGGGCGGAGTCACAGCAGAAGTTCTCGCCCGCGTTTCCACCGAAGGCTTCGGCCTCCTCGATGCCGCTCCTATGCGGATCAACGCCAAAGACACGCCGGTCCCCTATCATCCCGACCTTTGGGCGGCCCACCGCCCCACAGCATCCACCATTGCCGCCGCGGCTCGGCGCCTCCTTCACATCTGATTCACCATGGCCTTCGTTCCCATTAAAATGCCCCAACTCGGCGAATCCATCGCCGAGGCGACCATCGTCCGCCTCCTTTTCAAAGAAGGTGACAG
>JBIKUM010000023.1:0-15039 GCA_044347585.1 Terrimicrobiaceae bacterium | reverse complement strand
AGCCGATGCCGATCTCATCGAGGTCGAGACAAACAAGGCTATGATGGCCGTCACCGCGCCCTGCTCAGGAGTGATCACGGAAATCCTCGCCGAAAACGGCACGAGCTATCCGGTGGGTGCGATTCTCGGCCAAATCGAAGTCAGTGCTGACGAAGCCAAGCGCCTCGGCCTGGACGAACCTGAAAAACCCTCGCGCAAGCCAGCCAAGAAGCGCTCCGACACACCACCCGCTCCGCAAAAAGTCGAGCCAACCGTGCCCGGCGGACTCCCTGTTCCCGCCCATGCCGGCGGAGTCACTTATCTCTCGCCCCGTATGAAAGCCCGCATGTCCGAGCTCGGCCTCCGCGCATCCGATCTCGCAGGCATCGCCGGCAGCGGCGCCGGTGGACGCGTCACCATCGAGGACCTCGAACGCTTCATGGGAAGCATCGAGAGCAACAAAATCACTCCCGCCTCCCCCATGCGCAAGGCCGTGGCCGATGCCATGATCCGCAGTTGGTCCCGCCCGCTCGCCACCGTGGGCATCCCCATCCAGCTCGACAAGCTCCTCGCCCACCGCAAATCCCATCCCTCGAAGCCCGGCCCCGCCCTCTACGCCCTTCGCGCCCTGGCCGTCGCCCTCGGGGAGAACAGTGCCCCCGCCGGCCGCCTCATCGGCGAAAGCATCGTGCATCCGCCTTCGGTGGATATCGGATTCGCTGTCGAAGCCGAGGATGGCGTGTTGGTTCCCGTCATTCGCAACGCCGACCAATTTCCTCTCGACGACCTCGTTTCCCGTTACAACCGACTGGTCGAACTCGCCCGCCAACGCCGCCTGCCCGCCGCCGATACCGGCGGTTCCATCGCTACGATCACCAACTACGGCACCTTCGGCCTTACCCTCGCCACGCCCATTCCCCTTCCCGAACAAACCGTCCTTCTCGGCATGGGAGCCGGCCAGACCGTTCCAAGCTGGAATCCCCAACTCGAAGAATTCGTCCCCGTCGTAGAAGCCATGTTCACGCTGAGCTTCGACCACCGCGTCCTCGACGGCGGCGCCGCCGGCCGCCTCCTGAAACGCATCGCCGAACTCCTCAACGCCCCGGAAACGCTTTAATCCACCCCCCGCTCGCCACTCGCGAGCCCGGAAGTTACGATCCATCTATAAACTAGGGGTCAGTGTTCATTTTCTTTCATTTTTTTGGCTAAACCTGAGCCTTTGTTTGTTAGAAATGGATGCTGGGATGGGCTTACTCCCCGAAGAAGTGGCTTGCCAACGCAAGCGCTCTCCTCCAGTTTCCGTGCCTCCAAACGAAAAGGCGGCCTGCTGATTGTGCAACGGCTGCTGTGTAACAACTTCACGATCATGTCTAAATCCCTTGTTATTGCCGAAAAGCCCTCTGTAGCCCGTGACCTTGCAAAGTCTCTCGGCAAATTCACCAGCAAGGATGATTTTTTTGAAAATGATTCTTTGGTAATTACTTCTGCTGTTGGTCACTTGGTCGAACTTTGCCTGCCGAACGAGATGGACAAGAAGCGGGGCAAGTGGAGTTTTGCGAATCTCCCGATTGTGCCCGACCATTTCGATCTCAAGCCGATCGAAAAAACAGCCTCCCGTCTCAGCCTCATCAAGCGCTTGCTCAAGCGCCCGGATATCACAGAGGTCATCAATGCCTGTGACGCCGGCCGCGAGGGGGAGTTGATTTTTCATTACATCATCCAGCTCGCGAACTCGAAAAAGCCGACCCGCCGCCTGTGGCTGCAGAGCATGACGACCGAAGCGATCCGGGAGGGATTTGCTCATTTGCGTGCCGGAAAGGAGATGATTCCGCTTGCGGATGCCGCCGTATGTCGCAGCGAAAGTGATTGGCTTGTAGGCATCAATGCCACTCGCGCTATGACCGCTTTCAACTCCAAGGGCGGTGGATTCCAACTCACGCCCGTCGGCCGCGTGCAGACGCCGACTCTCGCGATCCTGGCCGAGCGTGAGGAAAAAATCCGCGCCTTCAAACCGCGCCCGTATTTCGAAGTCTATGGTGATTTCGGTGTCACCGCCGGCTCGTATCGTGGCCGCTGGTTCAGCGAGGGCTTCAAAAAAGGCGACGATGAGGATGCGAAAGCCGAGCGCATTTGGGATCGCGCCGCAGCTGAGGCGATCGTCGCGAAATGCCAAGGCAAGCCGGGCGTCATCACAGAGGAAAAAAAGCCCACCACGCAAGTCGCCCCGCAGCTTTACGATCTCACGACACTTCAGCGCGAGGCGAACTCCCGATTCGGCCTCAGTGCCAAGCGCACGCTCCAGATCGCCCAGGCGCTTTACGAGAAACACAAAGTCCTCACCTACCCGCGAACCGACTCGCGCTACCTGCCGGACGACAACCTGCCGAATGTCAAAAAAATCCTCACCGGGATTGAGCCTCAGGACCTCGCACAACACGCCCGCTACGCGCTCGACAAAGGATTGATCGTCCTGAACCGCCGCGTTTTCAACTCCGCCAAAGTCACCGACCACTTTGCCATCATCCCGACCGGAGTTTCGCCCAAGGCGCTTGATGATTTTGAGTTCAAGATTTACGACATGGTCGCCCGCCGCTTTGTGGCCGCATTCTATCCCGCCGCGAAATTCGAGGTCACTACTCGCATCACCCGCGTCGAGAAGGAGGCCTTCAAGACCGATGGAAAAATCCTCACCGATCCCGGCTGGCTCGCCGTTTATGGTAAGGAGGCCGCTGGTGATGAAGACCAGACTGTCGTGGCGATCAAGGCCGGCGAATCCGCCAAGACTGAAGCGCTCGAGGTGAAGGAAAATGAAACCCGGCCACCCGCCCGCTTCACCGAAGCGACACTCCTCTCTGCTATGGAAAGCGCGGGTAAACTCGTTGATGACGAGGAACTCCGCGAAGCCATGTCCCAGCGCGGTCTCGGCACGCCAGCCACTCGGGCCCAGACGATCGAAGGCCTCATTCTCGACGGATACCTGCTCCGTCAAGGCCGCGAAATCATCGTGACCTCGAAAGGCCTCGCCCTCATCACACTCCTGCGCGGACTCGGCATCCAATCCCTCACATCACCCGAAATGACCGGCGAGTGGGAATTCAAACTGAAGCAAATGGAAGGCGGCGGACTCGACCGCGGACGCTTCATGGAGGAAATCCGCGCCTACACCACCGACATCGTCGAGAAGGCGAAAAATTTTCAAGGCGACACGATTGAAGGAAATTTCGAAGACATCGATGTCACCTGCCCTAAATGCAACAACCGGGGTTTCAAGGAATCCTTCAAAGCCTTCGAGTGCAAAACCGAGGGCTGCGGGGCTATTGTTTGGAAAAACATGTCCGGACGAAACCTCGAGCGCGAAGAGGTCGAAAAACTGCTCACCGAAGGCCGCGTCGGGCCGCTGGAAGGCTTCCGTAGCAAGATGGGACGCCCCTTCTCCGCGATGGTGCAATTCGACAAAACCGAGGGCAAGCAATCCTTCGACTTCGGCGAAAATGCCGATTCCGCCGCGAAGATCAATTTTGCGGAACTCCCGAGCATCGGCACCTGCCCGGCCTGCAAAACCGGCACGATCCACGACACCGGCACCGCGTGGCAGTGCTCGAATGTCGGCAAGTGCAAATTCCGCATGGGAAAATCCCTTTGCCAACGCGAAATCCCGCGCGAGCAAGTCGAAAAAATCCTCACCCTCGGCAAGACAGATCTCATCCCTCGCTTCATTTCCAAGAAAGGCCGCCCCTTCTCCGCCTACCTCAAACTCGAAGACGGCAAAGTGACTTTTGAGTTCGAGCCTCGGGAGAAAAAAGCTCCCGCCGCGAAAAAGCCCGCCACCCGGAAAAAAGCGTCAACCGCTTCGAAGTAGATTTCACTGGGCCGGTCAAGCCCCGCGCCATTTATTGCAGCAGCTTTTGCCTTAAATCCGCCGGCATCACTGTCGAAGAAAGCACAAATGAGCGCGCGGCGTTTGGATCGATTTTTTTCCAGTCGCTCACGATCCGGTTCAGCGAACTGCTGAGTCTTGACGGATCCGAAATGCGCGAGGCCCATTGAGCGGCCGTGGCGGGATTCGCCTTGGCTAATTCCACGCTGAAAGCCGCAGTGGCGACATCCCTCGCCTGCGCATCCTTGATTGAACCAACCCACTGCGCGGCTTCAGTGGGGTTGGTTTGACTCCACGATGTCGAGACGGCCGAGAGCGCTTTGTTGCGGAGCGCGCTGTCTGTGATGGATGAAGCCCAGCCAGCAGCCGAGCCAGGGTCGAAGGCGGCCCAGCGCGACGACACGCTCCCCACCAATGAGGACGCATGGGGTTTTGCGGCATCGCTCGAGAGCCAATTTGCGGCTGCCACGGGATCCATGCTGGAAAATCTTTGCATGGCGGACTGGACAAAACCATTGCGCAGGCCGACATCGGAAATCGTCTGGGCATAGTCAATGGCCGCGCCGGGATCGCGCGATACCCAATTTCCCGCAAGCTGGCGGAGGGCTTCGCTGCGAACTTGCTGCGAGCCTTGCTGCATGATCCAAGCACCCGTTGCCTCGGGATCCGAATTGGACCATAGATTGACGATCTCGCGTGTGGCAGCCAGTTGAACCGGCCCCGATAGTCCTTCAGCCCATTGCAGGGCGGCATTTAAGTTTCCCTTGGCGAAATTTCTGGCAACGGAGGATGTTGCAACCGTCTGAGCCGATCCCATCGGAAGTGTGGCGATCGCACTGGCAGCTTGGGCAGGATTGGTCGAGGACCATGTGCCAAAAATCTGCCCCAGCGCGGTATCCCTTGCGAGGGGGGAGTCGAGGGTTGCCGCCCATTGAGACGCTCCAATGGGGTCGGTTTTTGCCCAAGCATTGGCAGCCGTTTGCAAAAGTCGGGGATTACCGCCCTGAGCGACCGCATCAGCTGCAAACTCGGCCGCGCCAATCGGATCGAGTCTCGACCAGCGGGCCACCAGATTTTGCTCCAATTCATCTGTCGCGGCGGTCGCCAGCATGCCATTCATCTCTTGCAGGCGGGCCTGAACTTCCGGAAGCGTGAGTTTTTCGATTCCGCGCACCGAATTTGCAGGCAAAGCGGGTTGGGGGGCTGTCGTTTTCACGGTCTTCGGCGCCGCTTGGGGCTCATGATCCCGTGAAGCCAAGGAAACAAATTCTCCGTGATGCTCTTCGATGCGCTCCGCATCACCGCGAAGCGGAGTTTCTGACGCCTTCAACGCCGATTTAAAAAACGGAACGCCCACCACATAGCCTGCGCAAAAACCAGCTGCGCAAAATAAAACAAAGACGAGTGTTTTTTTCATGGCGGATAAAAACGCGGAGTCCAAATCAAAGTCCGGGAAGCATATGTTTTCAAGGGTAATATACTTGGGCTGCAAAGCGCAGTTCCCGCTTGCTAAAAATGTTCCTATTTGCGCCTACGAGCATTGTCAGATAGGTTTTCCGTTTACTGAATATGTCTTCCCTGACGCTTGAAATCACATTTATCTTCCTGTTGCTCTTCGCGAACGGCCTCTTTGCCATGGCTGAAATTGCCGTGGTCACATCGCGGAAGGCCCGCCTGAAAGGCATGGCGGAAGATGGCGTCAACGGAGCGAAACTCGCCCTCTCCCTGGCCAATTCACCCGGAAAGTTTCTCTCCACCGTGCAGGTGGGCATTACCTTTGTGGGGGTGCTGGCCAGCGCGCTCGGCGGTGCTAATATTACAGACAGGCTTGCTGCTGCGCTGAAAAAAATCCCCGCCTTTGAGAACTACGCCGATGCCGTCGCGCTGACGATCGTGGTCGGAGCCATTACCTACCTTTCGGTCATCATTGGCGAACTTGTGCCAAAGCGCATCGCGCTGAACAATCCCGAACGCATCGCGTCCACACTCGCCCGTCCGATGAACAGCCTGGCGAAGCTTCTTTCCCCGCTGGTGAATTTGCTCAATGTCTCCAGCGATTTCCTCATGGCGGCACTCGGCATTCGCAAGCCGAAGGAGTCCGTCGTATCGGAAGAGGAAGTCCGCGTGCTCATCGATGAGGGGTTGAGCGCGGGTATTTTCGAGAAGGCCGAAAAGGACATGGTCGAAGGCGTCTTCGAACTCGGCGAGCAAACGGCCGGCGATCTTATGACGCCCCGCGCCCGCTTGATCTGGCTCTCGCTTGACGATCCGGATGAGGAAAATTGGCGTCGCATTGCAGGAAGCGGGCATTCGCATTTCCCAGTCTATCAAGGCACTCGCGACAATGTGGTTGGCATGGTGAGCGTGAAATCCCTCTGGGCGAACCTCTCGCTCGCCGGTCGCGTGGAACTCCGCGCCCTCGTCACTCCGCCAAACTATGTGCCCACAGCCATGCCTGCCGGAAAGCTCATCGAGGCGTTCAAAAAAACAGGAAAACACATCGCCCTCGTCGTGGATGAATTCGGCGGACTTCAGGGAATCGTGACCCTCAACGATGTCATGATGGCCATCGTCGGCAACCTCCCCGAGCGCGAGCAGCGGCATGACCCGAAGGCTGTTCTCCGTCAGGATGGCACTTGGCTCGTGGATGCGATGCTCGACATCGATGAAACCAAAACCAGCCTAGGTATCGATGACGACCTGCCCGGCGAGGATGACAACCGCTACTCGACCCTCGGCGGCTTCCTGCTCCACCAGATCGGCCACCTCCCGCGCGAGGGTGAAAAATTTACCTGGGACCGCTTCGAGTTCGAAGTCATCGACATGGATCGCCAGCGCATCGACAAGGTGCTCGTCACCGCCAAGGCTCCTAAAAAAGAGAAGTCGAGCGAAGAAGAGGACGACGACGAGACGCCCAGCGAGAATTGATCGCGGCGTTCAGGCCGTCAATCGCTCGGCAGCGGTCACGCAGTTTGCCATGAGCATGGCAATCGTCATCGGCCCCACGCCACCCGGAACGGGTGTGATCGCCGCGCACTTCGACGCCACGGCATCGTAGTCCACATCTCCGACAAGTCGGTAGCCTTTGGGATGCGTGGGATCGTCCACGCGATTGATGCCCACATCGATGACCACAGCGCCTTCGCAGATGTGTTCGGCACCGAGGAAATGCGGGCGTCCGATGGCGGCGATGACGATATCCGCGCCGCGAGTCACCTCGGCGAGGTTACGGGTGCGCGAGTGGGCGACTGTCACGGTGGCGTCTCCGCCCGGTCCGCGTTTCATCAGCAGGAGGGCCATTGGTTTTCCCACAATCATGCTGCGCCCGACGACCACCGCACTCTTGCCGGCTGTCTCGATGCCGGCCTCTTGCAGAAGGCGGATACACCCAAGCGGTGTGCAGGGAACAAACCCCGTCGGATCCTCCATCGCGAGCTTGGCGACATTGACCGGGTGGAAGCCGTCGACATCCTTCCGAGGATCGATCGCCAGCACCACTTCAGCTTCGTTGATCTGAGGCGGGGGAGGGGACTGGACAAGAATTCCATGCACGGCGGGATCAGCGTTGAGTTCCGCAACGAGAGCCAAGAGCGTTGCCTGGCTCGTGTCGGCGGCGAGTTCGTGTTTGACCGAATGCAATCCAAGCTCGGCGGCCTTGCGATCCTTCGAGCGCACATAGGCGCGGGATGCGGGATCATCTCCCACAAGCACCACGGCGAGTCCGGGCCGGACACCGCGCTGCGCCAAGACCGCAATGCGCGCCTTTGTTTCTTCCATCACTTTTGCGGCGACCGCCGCTCCATCAATCCGCTGCATGTTGTAAAAGATCCTCCAAGTTTTGTCGTTTCGTTTCGAATTCCTCCGCCGTCAATTCAGCGGGAATGGCCAAAGCTTCGCCGATCGTGACCGACACCTTGGAAAATGGCAACGGGATGATGAATCCATCCCAAGTTTTCATTCGCACACACCGCGAGAAGGAGGCGTGTGCAGGCACGATCCGGGTGCCAGTGGTTTGCGCCAGAAGGATAATGCCAGGGCCCAGTGAGTAGCGAGGTCCACGCGGCCCGTCTGGAGTGATGGCGATATCGCGACCGCTGCGAATGAGCTTCACTAACTCAAGAAGCGCCCGCGAGCCACGCCGAGAACTCGATCCGCGCACCGCTTTCATGCCAAAAGCTCCCACAAGCTGGGCGAGAATTTCACCGTCCTTGCTGGGGCTGGTGAGCACAGTTACTCCAGCGCGTTTTTTCGGGTAGATGCGGTCGAAGGCGAAGGTGATGCCCAGAATCCTGTTGTGCCAAAAACACACGATCACCGGCGAGCCTGCGTCTTCCTTCAACACTCCGCTGCGGTCCTCGATGCGAAGCCGGAGCGTCAGAAAAAGCGTCTTGAGGATCGTCGCTCCCGTCAGTGCCAGCAACCGTTCGCGCGTCATGTCAGAAACTGCTCCAAAATCCGTGTGAGCACCGGTCGCGCCTGCGATGCCAGTCGCTCATTCGCGTAGGCGATCCATGCCACGCCACTCTCGGTGTCAAGCGGAGCGTCGGGAAAGCCACCGAGGGGATGTTCAAAAACCACGCCAGCCTTGCGGAGCACGAGCCAGGCGCAGGCGTCGTAAGGATGGCAGACGAGCTGGGATTCCATATCCAGCACGCGAAGGATGAGCGGTCGCAGGTCGCCAATCATGCGGTCGTGGCCGGTGATGAGTTCATGGAACTGCCCGCCGGTGGAGAGATATTGGTCGTCGAAAATCTGCGGTGAGAGACTGCAGTTCAATCCGATCAACTCATCCCAGAGCCGCTCCTCGATTTGCGCGGTGAGCGTGCGCCCCTCAGGAAAAAATTTCACCAGCGATGAGAAGCCATGTGAAAAGTCGGCAGCCTGCGAAGGAACCGGCTGGATGATTTCGACTCCCCCGCCTCGCAGGTCGCGGGCTGTGGCCTTCAAGTCGCCGCCGAGCGTGGCGCTGAATTGATCCGCCCTCCATTGTTTGGTGACTGGAATTTCCGTCATGGCCGCAGCGACGATGTGCGAGAGCATGGTCCCCTCGCCAATCTGCGGCGCGATACCTGCGAGCGCCCACGCGCTGCGCTTGTCATACATGATGCCGCGCGTGCCATCAATCGGGTCGATGATGCATTTCCAATCCGTGGCCGATACTGCGGTGCCCTCGGGAAAGCAAAGCTCGTCCTCAATGCCTTCCATCACGATTTGAACAGGAAGGTTCTGCGGCCAGTTGACGCGAAACCAGGCAAGGATCGCGTCTTCGCTGATCTTGTCGACCGCGTAGATCGTGTCGCCGCCCGCATGGCCCGCCACCGCCGAGAGGCCGCTCGCGTCGAGGTCGCGCCTCCCCGAGACGACAGCATCCCGAATGGCGTCGCCAAGCCCGCAGAGAAGGCCGCGCAAAGTCTCGTGGATCGTTTCGGACATGGAAAAAAATTATCCCGCCGGGCGGGCGCTTGGCGAGACATTGAGGCGCTTGCATTTTCGAAGGAGACGCGTGGACATCGCCACGGCCGCAACTCCCAAGCCCACGACAAACCCGACCCAGATGCCCGGCGCTCCGAATCCGAAATGGAAGGCCGTCACCCATGATACCGGCAGCGCGACAAGCCAGTAGGAAACGATGCCCACCAAAAAAGGAACCTTCGTGTCCGCAAATCCGCGCAGCGCGCCGGAGGAGACGACTTGGATGCCGTCGAAAATCTGAAAAACACCGGCAAGCACCAGCAACTGCACGGTGAGTGCGCGAACGGCGGCATCCTGCGTGAATCCCGCCGCGATGGCATTTCCCAAAAGCAAATACCCCGCCGCAAAAACAGCCATGACGCCTGCAGTGAGAATGAGAGATCCATGCACAATCGGTGAAATCCTTTTCGCCCGGCTTGCTCCGCGTGCATGGCCGACCCGCACGCTCACGGCCTGCGCAAGGCCCAGAGGAACCATGAATGTCGTTCCAGCCACCGAAAGTGCAATCTGGTGCGCGGCCAATGGCACGACGCCGAGCCAGCCCATCATGAGTGATCCGAAGGAAAAGCCGGTGACTTCGCACAGATTCAATCCCGCCGTGTGGATACCAGTCTTAAGCAGGCTACACGATTCCTCCAGCAGTCCCGGCGCGAGCCAATGTCGCGGCCATGCGGCACTCAGCGAAGTCTCCACGGCGGGATACACCAGCATCCCGCACATGACCGCGATGCGGCTCAACAGCGTGGCCAGACCCGCTCCATTGATCCCCATGGCAGGCGCGCCGAGGTTTCCGTAGATCAATATCCAGTTCAGAAACACATTCAGCAAAACGCCGGACATCATAATCCAAAACGGAGCCCACGGGCGTCCCAGCGCCTCGCAGAAGTTCTTCGCCGCCCCGCTCACGAACAGCGGCAAGAGCGACCAGGCGCACAGGAGAAAAAAGACTTCAACCGTTTCGTTCACCTCCCGCGGCTGACCAAGCAACGGGAGAAAAGGCAGCCCCGCATGCGCACCACCTCCGACAAGGAGTCCCATCCCCAAAGCCAACAGCACGCCTCCGCGCAGGCTGTCACCCGCAAGATGCGAGCGGCGCGCGCCATGCGCATGCGATGCGCTCACGCTCACTGCCGAGAGCAGGCCAAAACCAAAAACCATCGGCACGACCAGAATGGTATTGGCAAAGGCACACGCTGCCAGTGGAACCACGCCCACACGACCAACCATGATTGTATCGGCGATGCCGATGAGCATCTGTCCGACGAGCCCTGCCACGATCGGCAGCGCCAGAAAAAATGTGCGCCGGTTTTCGCGGAGCAGGATATTAAAAGAGGAGACGCTTGGCATGGTGGAAAGGCGGTCGGCGCCGCACATCCTCAGCGGTGGTCGATCAGTCTCTGAAACCGCTCGATCGACGCCGCCTTGCCGGTCTCGGGATCGATTTGAATCAATGCCCCGCAGACCTGCACGATGCCCCGCGCGATCGGGAATTTCGTCGGCATGCAGTCCAGAAACTTTTGGATCACAGGCCCCGCCTCGCGGCCGAGAATGGAATCCACTGCACCACACATGCCCGCATCGCAGAGAAACGCCGTTCCTCCGGCCAGGATGCGCTCATCCGCCGTTTGCACATGGGTGTGGGTCCCGACCACGGCGGAAACCTGTCCATCCAGATGCCGCGCCATGGCAATTTTCTCGCTCGTCGTCTCTCCGTGGACATCCACAAAGATCACCGGAGTCTCCGCGCGCAGTCGCTCGGCCTCATCCAGCGCTGCGTGAAAGGGGTTGTCCAATGGCTGCGACATGAAGGTGCGGCACTGCACATTCATGACAGCGATTTTTCCCTTCGCCGTATCCAAGACGATGCTGCCGTTTCCAGGAACGCCCGCCGGATAATTGATCGGCCGCAGCAGGCGCGGCTCGGTCGGAAAGTAGGGAACGATTTCCCGCTGGTCCCAAGCATGGTCGCCAGTCGTGATCACCGCCACGCCGGTGCGCAGGAGGTCGATCGCAATTTTAGGGGAAATGCCTTTGCCTTGCGCGGCATTCTCGCCGTTCACCACCACGAAATCGACCTCTCCCGCCTTGAGCATTTCCGAAACCACCACCTTCGCCGCAGCCCGACCGGGCTCGCCGACGATGTCACCAAGAAAGAGAAGACGAATCATCCGTTCTTTTTATAGCAACGCGCCGCGAACGCATTTAAAAAATCCTCCATGCGCAAATCTCTCGCCGCCACTTTGCTTTTTCTCGCCTGCCTCCAGCCCGGCATGGCCGCCAAACTGAGCCCGCTTGCAGACACCCCGAATTGGTCGCAGCTCGACAAGTTTCAAAAAACAATCACCCGCGAGGAGTTCACCCGTCTGTTGAACAATGTCTACGCCCCGAACGGTGCGGCGGCGGATGTTATCACGATCACCCCCACCGCCGCCCGCATCCGCACAAGCGCGGGGAAGCCTCCCTATATCTTGAAATTCGCCGGCGCCTCGGCAAATCCGACGCCCCGCTTCTGGCGGCCACGCAGCGAGATCGCTCCTCAGCCCGGCAAGCCCCTCGCAGGTCTGCGCATCGCCATCGACCCCGGCCACATCGGCGGCAAGTGGGCGAAAATCGAGGAGCGCTGGTTCCAGATCGGAAAAAACAAACCCGTCGTCGAAGGCGACATGACGCTCCGTGTCGCCAAGCTTCTCGTTCAGCGCCTGAAGTCCCTCGGTGCCGAGGTGTGGCTGACACGCTCGGGCTCCGAGCCGATCACAAAACTCCGCCCCGCCCAGCTCCGCAAGCAGGCTGCCGCTTCACTTCGTGACAAGGGCGAGACCGTCACTCCACGCGCCGTCGCCAAGGAGAGTGAGCGCCTCTTCTACCGCACCAGCGAAATCCGCCGCCGCGCCACACTCGTGAACACCTCGATCCGCCCCGATGTCGTCCTCTGCCTCCATTTCAACGCCGAGGAATGGGGCAACCCCGCCAAGCCCTCCCTCGTCTCCAAAAACCACCTCCACTTCCTCATCACAGGAGCCTGGAGCGCCAAGGAGCTCGCCTACGACGACCAACGCTTCGAGATGCTCGTCAAGCTCCTCAACCGCACCTACCCCGAAGAAGTCGCCGTTACAAAATCCCTCGTCAAATCCATGGCCGCCGCCACAAAGCTCCCGCCATTCATCTACCACGGAAAAACCGCCGTCCGCATCGGAGACAGCGACTATATCTGGGGAAGAAACCTCCTCGCGAACCGCCTTTTCCAATGCCCGGTCATCTATGTGGAGCCTTATGTGATGAACTCCCGCGATGTCCACGCCCGCATTCAAGCGGGTGACTACGAGGGGAAAAAGAAGGTCGCCGGAGTCTTGCGGCCGAGCATTTACCGCGAATACGCCGACAGCGTCGCCACCGGACTCGTCGATTATTATGGCAAACGCTGAGCCCAAGCGCCGAAGCTGTTGACAATTCCCCCCCGCTCTGCGCAACAAAGCACCCACGGAATGAAAGTCATCGCCATCACGAACCAGAAAGGAGGAGTCGGAAAGACCACCACCAGCGTCAATCTGGCCGCCGCTCTCGCGGAAAAAAAATCCCGCATCCTGCTCGTTGATATCGACCCCCAAGGCAGCGCCACAAGCGTTCTCGACAGCAAGGAGAACGAAAATCCCAGCATCTACTCCGCACTCATCGGCGAGAAAACCGCTCCCGAACTCGTCATTCCCACCCGCATCAAAAACCTTTCCCTGATCCCGTCGAACCTCGACCTCGCCGGAGCCGAAATCGAAGTGGCCCGCATGGACGACCACATGATGCGCCTCCGCACCTGCTTCGAAGATCTCCGCAAGCAAAGCCTCTTCGATTACATCCTCCTCGATTGCCCGCCCTCGCTTGGCATTCTCATGTCAAACGCCCTCGCAGCGGCGGATGAGATTCTCGTCCCGATCCAGTGCGAGTATTACGCCCTCGAAGGCCTCGGGCTCCTCATGGAGGTGACCGACCGCATCCGCGCCAGCGGCGCAAATCCCACCCTTTCCATCTCTGGCCTCTTGCTCACGATGTTCGACAGCCGCACGAACCTGAACCCCGCCGTGGAAAAAGAAGTGCGCAGCCACTTTCAGGATGTCGTTTACAAATCCGTCATCCCCCGCACCGTGCGCTTCGCCGAGGCGCCAAGCCACGGAAAAACCATTTTCGAACACGACCCCCACGGCAGCGGAACCCTCGCCTACCGCAAGCTGGCCAAGGAATTTCTCGACCGTCAGAAGCAAGGCATGGCCTTCGTCAACAAGGCGGGCCAGTAAAAACCGATGCACCCCACCCCTTTTCAAACCAAATCCCTCTGGGCGGCCATCACATCGCTCTCTTTTCTGGCTATCGGAGCTACGATCCTCCTCATTGGCTCACTCGTCGTCGGCGCAATCTCCTTCCTCCAGCCCGTCCTCACACCTATCGCTGTTGCTGCCATCCTCGCCTTCCTGCTCGAACCCGTCGTGAAATTCTCGATGCGACTCGGCCTGAGCCGCCTCATAAGCATCATTCTGGTTTACCTCGCCTTCGCGGCTTTTTTCGTTGGTCTCCTCGTTTACATCATACCCCCTGCCTATCGCCAGGGAACCACGCTCGTGCAGAACTTCCCGAGCTACATGCAAAAGACGCAGGCCCTTACGACCCGCACTTTTGATAACTTGCACCGCCTCTCCACTCTCGACTTTCTTCAAAGCGACAGCACCGAGCAGCAGACGAATGAGCAACTTACTGCCCTCGCCAGCCAATCCATCAAGGACGCCGGAACCTGGGTGCAGCAAAAAATCCCTGACCTCGCCGTGGAATCCGGCCGCTTCATTCAGCGCAGCCTCGGCGGCTTCCTTGGCGTCTTCGGCCTCCTCCTCAGCATGATCCTCGTGCCGATCTTCCTCTTCTTCTTCCTTAAAGACAGCGCCTCCATCGCCGAAAACTGGAGCCGCTACCTCCCCCTCCGCGCCTCCCCCCTCAAAAATGAAATCGTCTCCCTCGTCAGCGAGATCAACTCCTACCTCATTAGCTTCTTCCGAGGGCAACTCATTGTCAGCCTGATCGATGGACTCATGATCGCAGTCGCACTTCTCGTCATGGGACTCGATTTTGCGATCCTCATCGGGCTTATGGTCGGAGTCCTCGGCCTCATCCCCTACTTGGGAATGATGATCTGCTACATTCCCGCCGTCATCATCGCCGCCGCCCAGTTCGGCGACTGGACCCACCCCCTCATCGTAACAGCCATCTTTATATTGGCCAATAACATAGACGGAATGTTCATCGCCCCGAAGATCGTCGGCGAATCCGTCGGCCTCCACCCCCTCACTGTCATCATCTCCGTCCTCGCCTGGAGCCTCATCCTCGGCGGCCTACTCGGCGCCCTCCTTGCCGTCCCCCTCACCGCCACCATCAAAGTCCTCCTCAAACGCTACTTCTGGGACCGCCCCTCCTCTTCGCCGCTGCAAACGCAATTACCTTCGTAAACACCGCTCGCAAAAAAATTCGCGCCGCACACAAACTTGGGAGGGTCAGCGTCCTCGCCTGACCCAAGTTTCAACCACGATCACCCCGGAACCACTTTCAGACACCCTCGCTAGATCGGGTGTAGGACAAAAAAGTTAGGCGGCTAATTTGATGTCTGGATTTTCCCAGCGTCTGGCCTTGAGTTGTTGCTTGGCGTTGATGGTTTTGAGTTTTTTCCATGTTTCATCAAA
>JBIKUM010000582.1:0-2761 GCA_044347585.1 Terrimicrobiaceae bacterium | reverse complement strand
GATGGCAGTTTAACTCTGGCAATGAATGGAACCTATAAAGTTCTGATTGATGGGGAACGGGATGCGACAGGTAGTTATGGTTTCCGTTTGTTAGATAAAGCCGATGCAACGGTTATTAATCTCGATACGGATATTACAGGAACCCTTGATAATGGCGGTTTTGAATCAGATAGTTATCGCTTTACTTTAACTGACAGAAGCTATCTCTACTTTGATGGACAATTAGGGAATTACGATAATGCTTGGATTCTTTATGGTGACAACGGTCAATATATTACGAGTAAAAACTTCTATCAAAGTCAAGATAATAATTCCCATAATGATGCAGAGCTATGGTTAGACTCAGGAGAATATTGGTTAATTCTGCAAGGTAATGGAGCAGAATACTGGACTGATGGCAGTAATGATTATAAGTTACGAATTGTTACTCCCCAACTGAAAACTAATCCCTATACTGTTGGCACGACGATCGCCGCTAATATTACCGAAGCAGGTGAACAGAATACTTATACCTTTACAGGTGAAATTGGTCAGCAACTTTTCCTTGATGCCTTTGCAGGTGATCCTAATATTTCAATTAATCTTTATAGTCCAACGGGTCGCTTATTACGAAATTCTGATGTCCGTAGTAATATTGGCCCAGATGGTGGCTATACCCTCAATGAAGCAGGCATTTATTCCTTAGTCATTGATGGCATTCGGGATTATACGGGTAATTATAGTTTCCGTTTATTGGATAAAGCGAAGGCAACTCGAATCAGCTTCGATCAGGATATTACAGGGACTTTTGCTAATAGTGGCTTAGATTCTCAAATCTATCGCTTCACTGTCACAACGGATCATTATCTCTATTTTGATGCTCA
Source organism: Terrimicrobiaceae bacterium (assembly GCA_044347585.1). Taxonomy (GTDB): domain Bacteria; phylum Verrucomicrobiota; class Verrucomicrobiia; order Chthoniobacterales; family Terrimicrobiaceae; genus UBA967. Next base: position 1,898 of record JBIKUM010000582.1, on the reverse strand, counting down.
AACAGGGGATATTGCGAACCAGTGGATTTTATATGGTAATGGTGGTCAATTAATTACTTATACCAACCTGTCAAATGATCAGGAATTTTGGCTAGGTAAGGGTGAATATTTGTTAGTTGCTCTGGGCAATGGTGGAACTAATTTAGGCTATCAGTTCCGTCTCGTTACACCTGATTTAATTACCAATAGTTTAACCTTAGGTTCTCAAGTTAGTGGCACTATTGCGGAAGCAGGTGAACAAGATACCTATACCTTTACAGGTAGCATAGGTCAAAAATTATTCTTTGATGCGTTGGTTGGTAATAGCAACATTAAAACTCGACTCTATGCCCCCAGTGGTGTTTTAATTCTCGATAAGGATACTAACGCCGATTGGGGAGCCTTCAATTTAGGAGAAGCGGGAATCTATCGCTTAGTAATTGATGCCAATGGTGAGACAACAGGAAATTATAGTTTTGTATTAAGCGATCGCGGTCAAGCTCCTGTTGTAACGTTAGGTAATGTAATTACGGGACAATTGGAGCAGGGTAATCAGGTCAAGCTGTATCAAATTAGTGGCAAAGCAGGACAACAACTTAATTTTAATTTAACGGCAAATGAATGGAGTGGGGCCAATTGGGTTTTATACGATGGGAGTGGAAGAATTGTCAAAGCTCCTAATAATAATAATCCAGATTTCATCGCTACTTTAGTAACAACCGATATTTATACCCTTGCAGTTATTGGTAATAGCACCAGTTCTGTTAATTACGCTTTCCAAGTAACTGATACTACACCTACTTCTATAACTACTACAGGACTAAATACAACGGTTCAAAGTGGGTTGATAAATGCTCAACAGAGCTTTGAATATAACTTTAGTGCAAATGCAGGCACACTCATTTTCTTTGATAGTCAAGATTCTAGTTATAATTCTTACACTTATTATCAACTTTATAATCCTGACGGAACCCTTGCCCTAGATGGACAAGATGACAGAAATATTCGTTTTATTTTCCTTGAGCAATCAGGAAGTTATAAAATTAAATTCAAGAATGATTACTCTGCCAATAACTATCAATTTGCTCTTTTAGAAGTTCCCAAAACCCTTAGCTCTCCCAATACTCGTTATTTAGAGATTGGCGGTATTGTTGCAGGTTCAATTGATGGGCTAACAGATAAGTTCTACACCTTTAGTGGACTTGCAGGACAAAAGGTTTTCTTTAATGCTTTCTATGGAGATGAGATTAGCGTTAGTTTATACGACCCTAATGGCAAGCAATTATTTGCCAACTCTGGTAATTTAAGTTGGTGGGATGATGGCTCGCCTTTGACTCTAGTTGAAGATGGTCTATATCAAGTTCTGGTTAGTAACAGATGGGGTAATTCTCGTGATTATGCTTTCCAAGTTTTAGACCCAGCTAATGCTCCTCAAATAATCTATAATTTGCCAGTTACAGGCTCAATTAATAACGGTCAACAAAGCCAACTATTTAAATTACAGGCAACAGCCGGTGAAACACTCTATTTTGATAATTTAGGTTGGTCGGCATCAAATCAGCCCTGGTGGTATTACCATTGGAAATTATTTGGTGCTGGTAACAATCAATTATTTGATAATTATCAAAATACTGATAAAGAAATTGTTATTCCTGAAACAGGAGACTATTATCTCCTATTACAAGGTGGCCCTGATGGTAGCAAGGTTGACTACAATTTCCGAGTGACTCGGATTGGGGCTAAACCTACCGATATTCTTACCCCTGGAGCAGGAGAAACCGCTAATAACAATCCTGACCAATTAGGTTTCTTCCCGGTCAAAATTGCGGTTAAAGATACTCAGGGCGGGACAGCAATCCAAGACTATCAGATTCGTCTCTGGGCTGATCCTGAGAATAGCAATCCTGTAATTATTAGTG
>JBIKUM010000431.1:0-4733 GCA_044347585.1 Terrimicrobiaceae bacterium | reverse complement strand
AGCAAAGCTTATCGCTATCAACTCAAGTCCATTGATGGCGATGGTGATCCATTGGTTTATCGCCTCTTAGATGCACCCGTCGGAGCATTCATTAATAATACATCAGGAGAATTACTCTGGTTCCCAGATGCCACTGTCCAATCTGGATCACAGGCAACTTTTACCGTTGAAGTCAATGATCGTCGTGGTGGTTGGGATCGACAAACTTTTACCGTTGATGTATTCGGTCAACTGGGAACCATTCGGGGAGGCGTATTTGATGATCTTAATGGCAATGGTTTCCGCGATACCAAACTTATTCAAGGGGATAATCCTGCTGTAATCTTTACTATTGATGTTTCAGGAAGCACTGCCGCTCCCTTCCGAGGTAAGGGAGAATATGAAGACATTAAAACTGTTGTAGATGCTCAAGTTGCGGCTGCCCAAGTGTTGTTAGATGCCATTATTGCCCAAGGTGCTGGTGATCGCGTCAAAATTGGCTTGATTATCTTTGGTTCCGATGCTCTAATCCAAGATTTAGATCCAACGACTGCTGGCTTACAGGAATATACAACGGCGATCGCGGATGCCGATCATGACGGTGTTTATGATATTCGACAAATTTTAAAATCCCTAACTCCCGGCATGATTCAGGGAGGAACCGATATTCATACAGCCCTCGACAAAATTGATGCTTTATTCGATGTCTTACCAGGTGATCCAAACTTCATTTTCATGTCCGATGGTTATGATGATGAATTTGACAAAAACCGAGCTAAAGCTACCATTGATGACCTCAAATCCAAAGGCGGGAATATTACAGCTTTTGCGATCGGGGAAGCAGCCACAACTGAAAACCTAGAAGCCATTGATCCAAATGCCATTCAAGTCATTGATTTTGATGAGCTTTATAACATCTTCTTTGGCTTTGATGATCGTTATGCCCTGGAACCTTGGAAAGAAGGAGTTACCGTTTATTTAGACTTGAATAATAACCAAGTTCTTGATACTGAAGAACCCTTCCGTATTACCAAAGATGACCAAACGTTTAATACCTTGGGAAATACCAAGTATTACTACACCTTTGATAATCTCATTCCTGGTAATTACACGGTGCGGGTGGAAGTCCCCAATGGCTCAAATCTAACGGCTCCCCCTGCTAATCAATTACCGATCATTGACACAGTAACGTTACAGGGAGAAACCTTTAGTCATCTTTTTGGCCTGAGTAAAATTGCCGAACCACCTAACCAATCGCCAATTTTTCTTTCTACTCCTCCCAATAATTTACAACTTCGAGCTGGGGAAGTTCTCAAGTATGATGCCAATGCCCGTGATGCCAATGGTGATCCTCTTACCTATCAATTAACCTTTGCTCCTGAAGGGATGACCATTGACTCTGAAAGTGGCATAGTGGTCTGGATTCCTACTAAACAGCAGGTTGAAAAAGCCTATCAAGAACTGCAACAAATCAATCAAGCGGCGATCGTCCGTGGCCGTTATGATTTAGTGTTGCCCCATCCTCTCTTGAATGTTCTGGTAACAGCAAAAGATGGACGGGGAGGATCAGCGTTACAATATCTCACCTTTGAACTGCTATCTGACAATCATGCCCCTCTGTTTACTTCCCTGGTTCCTGACAATGCCAAAGCCCAGAGCGGTAAAACTTTCCAATTCCAAGCTACTGCCATTGATGCTGATAACGACACCCTAACCTATAGTTTTAACAATAGTACGCCTAACGGAATGACTATTGATGCGACAACTGGTTTAGTGACTTGGACTCCCGATGATACGCAACTCGGAGCTAATCAATTTACAGTCAAAGTAGAAGACGGCAAGGGTGGCCAAGCCTTCCAAACTGTCACCCTCACGGTTAATGCTGCCGATAATAATCAGGCTCCCATCTTCACTTCTACCCCTCGCACCACTACCCGCATCGGTAGTTCCTACTTCTATCAAGTTGAAGCCACAGATCCTAATGGAGATGGTTTGACCTACAGCCTAGTGAATGCTCCTACAGGCATGACCCTAGAAAATGGATTAATCAGTTGGCAACCCACCGCCGCCCAAGCTGGACAACAAACCGTTACCATCCAAGCCAGCGATGGAACTCTTACAACGGAACAGACCTATCAAATTACCGTTAGTCATCAAGCCAGCAATCGCGCTCCTGTTATCACTTCGGCTCCTAACCTAACCACCAATATTGAACAAATCTATACCTATAACCAGACAGGCCAAGACCCCGATGGCGATTTAGTCTTTTGGAGTTTGGATCAAGCCCCATCCGGTATGGTATTGGATATTCAGACAGGTGCATTACGTTGGCAACCCCAAAGCAATCAAGTCGGTCAGCAGCAAGTTACTGTTCGCTTGTTGGATTCCTATGGCGACTACAGTACCCAAACCTTTACCCTGAAAGTCAATGGAGCCAATAGCCCCGCCAATATTCTTTCTAATCCGATCACTCGTGGGGCAATAGGTCAAGCCTATACCTATACAGTGGTCGCAGTTGATCCTGAAAATAGCCCTCTTACCTATAGTTTAGGTCGTCGTCCTAATGGCATGACCATTGATGCAAAGGGCAAGGTACAGTGGACACCGACTCAGGTAGGTAGCTATGACATTGATGTTTTGGTAACGGATAATCAGGGAGCCACCACCACCCAAACCTATCGCTTAGAAGTGGGTAGTACAGCTATTAACCACGCTCCTAATATCACTTCAACACCTGGTTTTGTCGCTAATGTGGGCAGTGCTTATCAGTACCAAGTGGAAGCTAAAGATCCCGATGGACAAACCCTGCGTTACCAATTATTAGAATCGCCCCAGGGCATGACCATTGATGCGGCCAGTGGGCTTTTAAGTTGGACGACCCCAGTTAACGGCAATTACCAAGTGGTGGTGGCGGTCTTTGATCCTGATGGATTAGGCGTAACCCAGGGCTATACCCTAACAGCGAAGACGAATAGTTTACCCGTCATTCGTTCAACGCCTGGATTAGAAGCGGTTCCCAATCAAATCTATCGTTATAATCTTCAGGCATTTGATCCCGATGGTGACTCCCTACGCTATAGCTTAGATACCACGTCCCAGGCTTTGGGAATGACCCTAGATACCCAGGGACGTTTAAGCTGGACTCCCAATAATAGCCAACTTGGCGATCATGCCGTTATCTTAACTGTTACCGATGGAGCAAGAGGGACAACCCAACAAACCTTTACCCTAAAAGTTACGGCGGACACAACGGCTCCCCAGGTTCGTATTAATCGCAGTCTTAGTTTGATTAATCAAGGTGAAACCGTTAGTTTCCAAGTGGTAGCAACGGATAATATCGGCATTGCTAATCTGCAATTGTTGATTAACGATACGCCTGTGGTGATTGACAGTAATGGAGTTGCTAGTTTTACTGCCACGACAACGGGGGTGATTACGGCTAAAGCAGTGGCATTAGATGGGGCGGGTAATCGCGGTGAGGCAACCACAACGGTTAATGTTTTAGACCCAACAGATACAGAAGCCCCAACGGTAAACCTGGATTTATCGGGAATTGTGAATGGTGAAATTACCGCTCCTGTAGAGATTAAGGGCAGTGTTAATGATACGAATTTGGCTTACTACGCCTTGGAAGTGGCTCCTGCCGATGGTAGTCAACCCTTTAAGGAAATGTTCCGAGGTACAAGCAGGGTTAATAATGGCGTTTTAGGGGTCTTAGACCCGACCTTGTTACCCAATGATACTTATCAAGTCCGTTTAGTTGCCTATGACGTTAATGGGGCGGGCAATAGTGTTTCCCAATTATTGGATGTTAAAGGAGATTTAAAACTTGGTAATTTCCAACTTTCCTTTACAGATTTAGAGATTCCTGTTTCGGGTATTCCGATTACTTTGACTCGTACCTATGACACTTTAATTAGTAATAGTCAGGAGGATTTTGGTTACGGTTGGCGGATGGAATTCCGTAATGCAAGTGTGCGAACCAGTCTGCCTAAGGATGAGCTTTATCAAGAATTAGGTCTCCGTAGTGTTGGCTTTAAAGAAGGCGATTCGGTTTATATTACCTTGCCTGGTGGTAAGCGGGAACGGTTTACTTTTAAGTTACAAGAAATGAAAGTAATGGGAATTCCTCTCAGTGCTGTTCTAGGACGTAGTACGTTATACAAACCTACGTTTGTAGCTGATAAGGGTTCTACTAGTACCTTGAGTGTTGACACTGCCGGCATTGTTTTGATTAAAGGAGACAGCGATCGCGTTATTCCCTTTAGTGGAGGTTCTGCTTATAGTTATTACAATCCTCAAGATTGGGGAAATACTTACAAATTAACGACTAAAGAGGGCGTAGTTTATAACATTGACGCGACAACAGGCGATATTAATACGATTACCAATCGCAATGGGGATGTTCTCAACTTTAGTGATGGGGGAATTGTTAGCAGTAATGGGCAACAAGTCACCTTTGAACGAGATGCCCAGGGGCGTATTGTGGCGGCCATTGATCCGATGGGAAATCGAGTTAGTTATCAATATGATGCTAATGGTGATCTCGTCAAGGTAACGGATCGGGAAAATAACACCACAACCTTTGAATACAATGGACAACAGGCTCATTATCTGGATAAAATTATTGACCCCTTGGGTAAAACAGGAGTCAGAAATGAGTATGACGAAAATGGGCGTTTAACCAAAGTCTTTAATGCTTTAGGGAATAGCGTTCAATTGGAATATAACCCCGATAATTCCCTTTATACAAC
>JBIKUM010000147.1:0-7510 GCA_044347585.1 Terrimicrobiaceae bacterium | reverse complement strand
CTCTTCGCCGCCCCGCCCGCCTGGGCCAAAAACGCCGAACCAACACAGCCGTAGCCCGAAAAAAATCGCTCCGCTTGTGTTTATCGGCCTCTCCGGTCGGGAAGAAGGGAAGTCAGGTTAAGGATTGCACCTTTCGGGGCGTAGCGAGGCGACCTTACACAATCATGCCTGCGGCGACGGTCTCGTGGGTGCCGGGGTCGATGAGGATGAACGAACCGGTGAGGCGGTTGCGGCGGTAGGAGTCATAGAAGAGCGGAGCAGCGGTTCGCAATGCGATGCGGCCGATGTCGTTCATTCCGAGAGCGGATGTGCCTTCTTTTTTGTGAAGGGAAACTGGGGGTCAGGGTTCATTTTCTTTCATTTTTTCCGATACAAACCTCGCCAATTTTGCAGAAACCTTTTCCTCGCTCAGCGATAAAACCATGAGGTGGATAGGCCTGCTTGCATTGTCTGCGTTTTTCATGCCCAGATACTCGGCTATCCACACTTGGGATGCCGTTGTCTTTTTCCACAGCAACCCTTTAAGGATTGCACCTTTCGCGGCGCAGCGAGTCGACCTTACACAATCATGCCTGCCGCCACGGTCTCGTGGGTGCCGGGATCGATAAGGATAAAGGAACCTGTGAGGCGGTTGCGGCGGTAGGAGTCGTAGAAGAGCGGGGCGGCGGTTCGCAATGCGATGCGGCCGATGTCGTTCATTCCGAGAGCGGATGTGCCTTCTTTTTTGTGAAGGGTCTCGATGTCCACCTGATAACGCAATTCCTGCACGATGGCCTTGGTTTCCTTCGTGGTGTGTCGGAGAAGGTATTTGCCACGGGTTTCCATGGGCTTTTGCGAAAACCAGCAAACCATGGCTTCGACATCCTGCGAGGCCTCGGGCGGGTTGTTGGCTTTCACCAGCATGTCGCCACGGGAAATATCGATCTCGTCCTCGAGGGTCATCACGACTGACTGCGGCGGGAAGGCCTCGCCGAGTTCCTTGCCGCCGGGCATGTGGATTTTTTTGATGCGTGTGCTAAAGCCAGACGGCATCACGGTCACAGCATCGCCGGGCTTGAAAACCCCGCCGGCCACGCGGCCTGCATAGCCACGGAAGTCGTGGTGTTCCTGCGAGAGCGGGCGGATGATCCACTGCACTGGGAAGCGGGCATCCACATGGTTCGCCGTGCCGCCGGTGTAAACGGTTTCGAGATGATAAAGAAGCGAGGATCCCTTGAACCACGGCATCTTGTCGGATTTCTCCACGACATTGTCGCCGTTGAGAGCCGAGAGTGGGATGGCCGTGATGTCCGCCACATTGTCCAAGCGGGATGCGAATTCATGGAAACTCGCAACGATGTCTTGAAAAACCTGCTCGCTGTAATCGACGAGATCCATCTTGTTCACCGCGAGCACAAGGTGCCGCATGCGGAGGAGATTCGAAACAAACGCATGGCGCTTGGTCTGCTCGATGATGCCTTTGCGGGCATCGACCAGAATAATAGCGAGGTCGGCCGTGGAAGCGCCGGTGACCATGTTGCGCGTGTATTGAATATGGCCGGGGGTGTCGGCGATGATGAATTTCCGGCGTGGCGTGGCGAAGTAGCGGTAGGCCACATCGATGGTGATACCCTGCTCGCGCTCGGCGCGCAGGCCGTCTGTGAGGAGCGCCAAGTTGACTACAGCATCTCCACGGCGGCGGGAGCTTTCCTCGACGGCCATGAGCTGGTCCTCGAAAATGCTCTTGGAATCATAAAGCAGGCGTCCGATGAGAGTGGATTTGCCGTCATCAACAGAACCGGCAGTGGCGAAGCGAAGAAGATCCATTTTTTAAGAAAGTTTTTTAACCGCGGAGGACACGGAGAACACAGGGGAGGGTTTGGAATTCGGGGCAGAAAATTTTGGCGTTTGAGAAATAAAGTCTGTCTTAAAACCTCCGTGCTCTCCGTGTCCTCCGTGGTGAGAAATTCGTGTTCCCATTAAAAATACCCCTCGCGTTTGCGGTCTTCCATGGCGGTTTCGGAGCGTTTGTCGTCAGCGCGGGTGCCGCGCTCGGTCTGGCGGGCGGCGGCGACTTCCGCGATGACTTCGTCGAGGTTCGAGGCGGTGGATTCAACAGCGCCGGTGCAGGTGATGTCGCCGATCGTGCGGAAGCGGACGGTTTTTTTCTCGGCCTTCTCGGTTTCGAGCATGGCAACACAGTCGGCAACCGCAAGAAACGAGCCGTTGCGTGCAAAGACCTCGCGTTCGTGGGCAAAGTAGAGCGATGGAAGCTCGATCTCCTCGCGCTGGATATACATCCACACATCCATCTCGGTGAAATTTGAGAGCGGGAAAACCCGAAAATGCTCGCCGGGGTGGTATCTCCCATTGAAAAGATTCCACAGCTCGGGGCGTTGGTTTTTGGGGTCCCATTGGCCGAACTCGTCGCGATGCGAGAAGAAGCGCTCCTTGGCGCGGGCCTTCTCCTCGTCACGTCGGCCGCCACCGAGGCAGGCATCGAATTTTTGAGCTTCGATCGTATCGAGCAGTGTCACGGTCTGGAGAGAATTGCGGGAGGCAAAGGGGCCTTTCTCCTCTTTCACCCGACCGGAATCGATGGATTCTTGCACGGAACCGATCACCAGACGCGCGCCCAGTTTTTCCGCAAAGGAATCGCGGTATTCAATGGTCTCGGTGAAGTTGTGGCCGGTGTCCACATGAAGGAGTGGAAACGGAATTTTCGCCGGCCAGAAGGCCTTGGCGGCCAAGTGGGCCATTACGATCGAATCCTTGCCGCCGGAAAAAAGCAGAGCGGGGTTCTGAAACTGCGCGGCGGTCTCGCGAAGGATGTAAATGGCCTCCGCTTCGATCTGGTCCAGATGGTCGAGAGAATAAGTTGGCATGTGTGATTGAAGAGCGCTTTGCAAAAGCGGCCGCGCTGGTCAGAGCGGGCGTCCGATGGCCGTGGCCACGCGGAGATATTCGAGCAAATGCGAGGCACATTCCTCTTCCGAAGAAGCCTCCGTGTCAAGAGTCAGGCACCCGTTGTCGGGTTCCTCGAAACCGCTGTCCTTGCCAGTGAACTGCTTGATCGCGCCATCCCTGGCCTTTGCATACAGCCCCTTGGGATCCCTCGCCGCGCAAGTCTCGAAGGCCGCGCGCACATACACCTCGTGGAAATCCCCGCCGATGATTCCTCCCGCCACCGCCCGCAATTCCCGGCGTGGAGTTATGACAGACACAATCACGATCACTCCCAAACCCGCGAGGAGCTTGGCTGTCTCGGCGACGCGCCGGACATTTTCCGCACGGTCCTCATCCGAGAAGCCGAGATTGGCATTCAAGCCCGCTCGCAGATTGTCGCCATCCAGGATCGCCGTGAAGCGCCCCTCCGCATGCAAAGCCCGCTCGACCGCATTGGCGATAGTGGATTTTCCCGAGCCAGAAAGGCCGTAAAGCCAGAGCACCGCACCGCGCTGCCCAAGCAAATCCTCCTTCTCGCTACGCCCTAAAAAACGCCGCGTCTCCGGGTGAATATTTCGATTCTTCAGATCGTCCATTTTCAAACGACTACTCTGTCCGGCTCGCCCGCCGCTGAAAACTTAAAAACTCCCATCACATCTTGCTGGCGCCGATTTCCGCCAGCGGACTGCGCTCGCCCTTGCTCAAGCGGATGTGCGCCGTGAGCGACTGACCGCGAAGCCGGTTGCGAGTGTAAACAAGCCCGTTCGACCGGCTGTCCACATACGGGTTATCGATCTGGGCGGGATCGCCAACCATGACCAATTTCGATCCCCGGGACATGCGCGTCACTACGGTCTTGGCCTCGAGCGGCGTGAGCTGCTGGGCCTCGTCGAGGACGAAGAAGCGGTTCGGAATCGAGCGGCCGCGAATGTAGCAGAGCGCCTCGATTTCGAGCAGACCTCGTTCGATGAGTTGCTCGTAGGGTTTCACGACCGGATGGTGCTGCCCCGCATGCTGCATGGGCGGCGCGTCTTTCCGGCGGTCTGCATCGGGACGACTTTTCCCACCGCGCTTCGGCTGCTGAAGCGGCAAAAGCACCTCGCAAGCATCGTAGATCGACTGCAGCCAAGGGTACATTTTTTCATTCAGTGTGCCGGGAAGAAAGCCCAGCGTGTCACCCATGGCAACGACCGGACGGCTCACTGTGAGTCCGTTGAAATCATTGCGACCAGTCAGATAAAGCCCCGCCGCCACGGCAAGGAGCGTTTTGCCCGTTCCAGCCTGACCGTAGCAGGTCACCAGTGAGATCGAGGGATCCAGCAACGCATCCAGAAAGCACTGCTGCCCCGGATTGGCCGGCCGCAGCTCGATGCCCTTCGGGATTTGGAGATTCGACGGGATATTCAGACGAGACAGAACCCCTTTGCCATTGTGCCGGGCCGGGAGGTGCTTCGAATCCGAGACCTTGAGCAGAACATATTCATTCAAATCCAGAGCCCCAATGCGCGATGCGGACAACTCGATGGAACCTGAGCTGCCGAAACGCTGCAACTCGTGCGCCTCGACCTCGATCGAACGCAACTCCCCGGTCTCCACATCGGGCACCGCCACCTTGTCGTTGAGGTAATCCTCACACGGCAGCCCGATCGCCATCGCACGGAGCTGCATGTTGATGTCCTTCGTCACCAAAAATGTGGGCGCGGTCTCCTGCTCCTGCAGTGCCAGCGCAGCTCCAATGATCCGGTGATCCATGCGGTTCTGATCCGGGAAAATTTTTACGAACCGCTTCATGCCTGCCGACTGACGGCTCTTCTCGAGGAAATTATTCACCAGAACCCTCACCGTGCCGCCGCCAGTGGTCGGAGCGCCGCCCGTGACACTCACCGAGTCATGGCCGAAAATACCGCTCAAGAGCCTGTGCGCCTGCCGAGCGTTCGCGCCGCGCTCGCTTTGCTCATTCTTGAAATTGTCCAACTCGGTGAGCACATCCACCGGAATGAAAACATGGTTGTTTTCAAAACGATTTAAACAATTCGGGTCGTGCAGAAGAACATTGGTGTCTAGGACGAAGTTTTTCACGGCTCCCGCCGCGCGGGCGCGGTCGGCGGATGCCAGTTCGGGAAAGAAAACGCCCTGCTCTTCGGTGAATTCCGCGGATTTGGGTCGATGCATATTGAGTGATTCGGCAGACGACCAATACATCCTGGAACCCTCCCGTGTCACCACGGAAGAAATGGATCAGACAAAAATTTTAGCGGGCGCAGAATTCGTATGGAAAAAATTTCGCGACCCCTTAGTGTGCCGAGTCTTTTGATGAATTCCTGCAGTCCAACATTTCCACGCCGCATCGGCCGCTGAGCCGCCAGTCCAACAGCCGCCATCAATTTTAAAATCCATGGAAACCACCACATCCTTCGACATCGCCGAAGCCCGCGAACTCTACAACATCGACCGCTGGAGCGGTGACTATTTCGGCATCAACGAAGCTGGCCATGTCTGCGTTTATCCCAAGCGCAACGGCGAGACGATCGATCTCATGGATGTCGTCGCCGAGGCCCGCAGCCGCAAGCTGGCGTTTCCGCTCGTCGTGCGTTTTCACGACCTATTGCGCGACCGAGTTGAGACAATCAATAAAGCGTTCTCCACGGCCATCTCCGAGTCAGGCTACAACTCGCCATACCGGGGAGTTTTCCCGATCAAGGTCAACCAACTCCGCGAGGTCGTGGAAGAGATCATTGATGCCGGCAAGCCCTGGCATTTCGGCATCGAGGCTGGCAGCAAGCCCGAGCTTCTCGCCGCGCTCGCCGTGCACTCGGACCCCGAGAGCCTTGTGATCTGCAACGGCTACAAAGATACGAGCTTCATTCAAAACGCCCTCCTCGGCCGCAAACTCGGAAAGACCGTTATCCTCGTCGTCGAAAAACTCGAAGAGCTGGCCCACATCCTTCGTGTTTCGCAGACGATGAAAATCGAGCCCTTCATCGGCCTCCGCGTCCGCCTGCTCTCGAAGGGCGCCGGCAAGTGGGCCACCAGCGGCGGCGAGAATGCCAAGTTCGGCCTCTCCACCGCCGACCTCGTTGAAGCCAGCGATATGCTCCATGCCGCCGGACTTGCCCACTGTCTCAAGCTTGTTCATTTCCATGTCGGCTCCCAGGTGCCCGATATCGGCACCATCAAACGCGCCGTCCGCGAAGCCGCCCGCTTCTACGCGAAGCTTTCCAAAATGGGCCACGAACTCGGCTATCTCGATGTCGGCGGTGGTCTCGGCGTGGACTACGATGGCTCCCGCACCACCTTCGACAGCTCGATGAACTACTCTCTCGACGAGTATGTGCGCGACATCGTTTACACCGTGAAAGAGGTGTGCGACTCGGAGTCCGTCGCGCATCCCACGCTCGTCAGCGAGAGCGGTCGGGCGATCGTCGCCCAACACTCGGTGCTCATTGTGGAAACCTTTGGCGCCATCGAAAAAGCAAGCCGCCAGGAAACTCCGACTGCAACATCAGGCGGAGAGATTCCACTCCTCTCCGACATCCTGGAAATCCGCAACAATCTCACTCCGCAAAACCGCCTTGAGAACCTCCACGACGCACAGGAAATCCGCGAGCGCGCCCAGTCAATGTTCGACCTCGGACTCCTCGACCTCCGCGCCAAAGCCGGAATCGAGACCGTCTATTGGCAGATCGCCGCAAATATCGTGGAGCTTTTCCGCGATGCCGAACACATCCCCGAGGAGGTCCGCGAAATCGAAATCGCCATCGGCGACCAATACCTCTGCAACTTCTCCGTTTTCCAATCCCTCCTCGACCACTGGGCACTGGGCCAACTCTTCCCCGTCATGCCGATCCATAGGCTCAACGAGCGCCCGGACCGCAACGCGACTCTGGTAGACATCACCTGCGATTCGGATGGCAAAGTGGCCAAGTTCATCGACCTCCAGGATGTGAAGGAAACCCTTCCCCTGCACCGCTGGCAACCCGGCGAGCCTTACTACATCGGCTTCTTCCTCGCCGGCGCGTATCAGGACATCATGGGCGACCTCCACAACCTCTTCGGCCGCGTCAACGAAATGCACATCTACCTCGATGAAGACGAGGACTCCGGTCACTATGTCGAAGAAGTCCTCCCCGGCAGCACCATCGGCCAGGTTCTCTCCCTCACCCAATGGGATGTCAACGAGCTCGCCCGCCAAATGAAAGCCCAGACCGACGCCGCCATCAAAAGCGACCGCCTCAAGCCCAATGAGGCCATGCGCCTGCTCGACGACTACGAAAAAAGCCTCACCCTCTACACCTACCTGAATTTCGACGACCAACACAAACCGTCGAAATAACGCGCCCGCGCGGCAGCGCGCCCACTTTGGGAGGGTCGACCTCCGGCTTGACCCAATCCTGAACCGCTCCACCAACACAGCACCCCGTCCCCATCACCCGCGCCCGTCATTAAAACCCCCTCGCAGCAATCTTGTTCCGACGAAAATGAAAGAAAATGAACACTGACCCCTAGTTTGAATGGCATGGGGGGCTGGCGGCTCTTAAATCTTAATGCTTAAAACTTAACACTTCCCCCGCCGGAGGAAGGTGAG
>JBIKUM010000211.1:0-5540 GCA_044347585.1 Terrimicrobiaceae bacterium | reverse complement strand
TGGAATCCCGACGCCATCTGGTATGTCGTTGGAGCGCCACAAGCGTTGCACTTTCAGCAAATCTTCGCGGCTGCAAAAATGATGAACTTCGGTTGCGATTTGAAGCACATCGCCTTCGGAAGCATCCTGGGTGAAGACCGCAAGATCATGAAAACCCGCTCGGGTGAGAATGTGGGTCTGGCCGAGGTCCTTCATGAAGCCATCGAGCGCGCACGCCGCATCATTGCCGCACGCGCCGACCAGTTGCCGCCGGAAGAAGCAGAGTCCACCGCACGCTTGATCGGCCTCGGCGCTGTGAAATATGCCGAACTCTCCCAAAACCGGCTCACCGATTATGTCTTCTCTTGGGACAAGCTGCTCGCCTTCGAGGGAAACACCGCACCCTACCTGCAGAATGCCTATGTCCGCATCCGCTCGATCTTCCGCCGTGCAGAAGAATCGGCCAATCCGGCGACTCCCATTTTTCTGAACGAACCCGCTGAACGCGCCCTTGGTCTCAAACTCCTCCAATACGCCGAAACCGTTCCACTCGTGCTCGAGGAGTTCCGCCCAAACATTCTCGCAAATTACCTCTACGAGTTGGCCAACACCTACCACTCGTTCTACGAAGCCTGCCCGGTCATCAAGGCGGATCCCGCCAACCGCGCCAGCAGGCTTCTGCTCAGCGACATCACGGCCCGCACACTCGCCCATGGACTCGGCCTCCTCGGCATTGGCTGCCCGGAACGGATGTAAAATCCCAGCGGATCTTCATTACGAAATTGTAACGCTGAAAGATTGGCCAGCGCTCTCGAGGTCAGCTTAAAACCCCGCCTGCCATGGATATTCTTGCCACCGCCTACACCGATCCAACATTCCTGACCTTTTTCTTCCTTGCCCTTGCCGTTGGCATGGCGCTCGGCTTCGAGTTTGTTAACGGCTTCCACGATACAGCCAACGCCGTTGCGACTGTCATCTACACCCACACTCTCAAACCGACACCGGCCGTCATTTGGTCAGGTATCTGGAATCTCATCGGCGTGCTCACATCTTCCGGTGCCGTGGCTTTCGGCATCGTAGCCCTCCTGCCAGTAGAGCTGGTTCTGAATGTCGGTTCTGCCGCCGGATTCGCGATGGTTTTTTCACTGCTGCTTTCAGCGATCGTCTGGAATGTCGGCACATGGTGGCTCGGACTTCCCGCCTCAAGTTCCCACACCCTTATCGGCTCCATCATTGGAGTCGGCCTCGCAAACGCCCTCATTGGGCCAACCCACTCGATCACCGAAGGCGTCAACTGGGCCAAGGCGATGGATGTCGGTCTCGGACTCATCATCTCGCCCATCGTTGGATTTGCCGCTGCCGCCTTGCTTCTCATCACGCTGAAAATTCTCGTCCGGAATCCCGAACTCTACAAAGCCCCGGAAGGGCAAAAAGCCCCGCCACTCTGGATTCGCGGCATCCTCATGCTCACCTGCACAGGAGTGAGCTTCGCGCACGGTTCCAACGACGGACAAAAAGGCATGGGCCTCATTGTTCTCATTCTGGTTGGAATTCTACCGGGCACCTACGCTCTGAAAATGTCGGCGGACCATGCATCAGTCGCGGGCATCGCCTCGGAGGCCGCGTCGATTTCCCAGGTCTTTGAACGCGAGGCCGGAAAAAAAATCTCCAATGAACAGGCGAATCAAATTCTGGCGGAATTCATCAAGCCCAAGGGCTCGCCGAGTCCTGATGTCCTCGCCGCCCTCGCCGGAGCATGCAATGATATTTCCAACCGCCTGAAAACCGCAGAGACTTTCCAAGCCCTCCCGCCCAGCCAGCGCGGCGAGGTCCGCACCGACCTCTACCTCATTTCAAAATCCATCGCCAAACTCGACAAGGCCGGCAAACTGAACATCGATCCCGCCGTTAAAAAAAGCCAACAAGCCATGGCACGCCATGCAGACGAACTCACCAATTACATTCCCGACTGGGTGAAATACGCTGTCGCGCTCGCACTCGGACTCGGCACCATGATCGGCTACAAGCGCATCGTGAAAACCGTAGGTGAGAAGATCGGCAAGGACCACCTCACCTACGCTCAAGGCGCCTCCGCCGAAGCCGTCGCCATGAGCACGATCATGGTCGCCGACCACTTCGGCCTACCCATCAGCACCACGCATGTCCTCTCCTCCGGCATCGCCGGCACGATGGCCGCCAATAACTCCGGCCTCCAAATGGCCACCGTGCGAAACATTCTTCTCGCCTGGGTTCTGACGCTGCCGATCTGTATTTTCCTAGGCGCGGTCCTGTTTGCCGGAGCCCTCAACGCGATCGCCCTCCTCGGCCTTCGCTGATATCACTCGATGCATTTCGCATTGGAAAAAATCTCATCCGATCCATCAGGCCGGCTTTACTTTTGCCATTTGAGTGATAGATAGAAGCCCAATGCGCCCTCTGTTCTCTTTGGCTTCCCTCATTGCGTTTGTATCAACACCTGCGTTCGTCTTCGCACAAACCAACCTGATCCAAAACCCAGGCTTCGAGCGCTCCATGCGCGCGCCAAATGTCTGGGCGGGAATCAGCGGTTCCGGCATCATTAACGCACCCACAGAAGAAGCCAATGTGCTGGGAGCGGATGGAAAAATCGGGCAACAAACCATGCCTGTCTCGGTGAGCGCCGGCGACCTCAACAAGGATGGTTTGAACGATATCGCCATCATGGATGGTCAGGGTTTTCTGAGAGTCCACTTCAATACCGGAACCAAGCAGGAGCCGAAATTCGGTCCGGCGGAGTTTTCATCCCTCCTCCTCAACCCCGCCCCGCTAAGGCTTTCGAACCTCGAAACCGAGGAGCCCAAGGAAAAAGGCAAGCCAACTCCGACTCCTAAGCCGACCCCTCGTCCAGCAGCGGTTAAACCAGGAGTGCCCCAACCACCTGTCTTGAGCCCGGATCAGCTTTATTCGATGCGCCGAGTGCAACGAATCAACTTGGCCGACATCTCCCGCAGTGGAAAACTCGACCTGCTCATCGGAAACTATGGAGGGGATGTGCTCCTCATCCCAAACAGCGGAGGCGCAAACCGCCCGGATTTCCGCAATCCGACCACCTACGAATCAGTGGTCCTGCAAAAGGGGTTTGATCGGTGGGGAAATGTTTTCGCCCCCTATGCGGTGGACTGGGACAAGGACAACAAAATGGACCTCCTCATCGGCGAAGGATCCTACTCCGCAAATAGTATTCACATTTTCCCCGGCAAGGGCATTGGCCGTCCCTCATTAGAGCCTGACGACCGCTCTGTGCTCGCCTATGGAATGGGACTCGAACAACTCTCACCGTGCGTCGTGGATTACAATGGCGATGGAAACAACGACCTGCTCGTCGCCGAGCGAGGCGGCAGGGTTGCCGTCTACTTAGGAAAAGGTGGCCCCTTCAAGCCAGGTGAACCCATTCCTTTCAACTCATTCATCACGATAGATGGAGCAAATCCCGCCCTTCCACCAAACACACCTGCCCCAGAACCTGGGACATCCCTGGATCCGATGGATGCCATCAAGGCGACCAACCTTCTCAATGCAGGTGGTGGAAGCACGATCGACTCGGCGGACTACAACGGAGATGGATTGTTTGACCTCGTTTTTGGAAAACGCAGCGGACGGGTTGCTATAGCGATCAATCAAGGCACCGCGACGCAGCCTAAGTTTAAGGCTCCGGTGGATGTCAAAGTTGAGGACGACGAAAAGCCCATGCTCGTTCCTTCCGGATGGGAAGTGGATTTCGGCTACGGACGCGGTAACTACGGCGGCTACATCACGGTGGTTAAAAGCGACCCAGCGGCCGCCGCTGGCTCATCCACACAGCAACCGCCAGAAGGAGCAGCCTATCTAGAGGCCGGCTACCTTAAGCTTGATTACAAGGGCATGCCCCAACCGACTCTTGCCAAGCCTGAGGAGGATGATTCCAAAGTCATCAAACTTCCGAATGTGTTCACCTTCTCACAGCCACTCACAAATCCTCTTAAAGTTGGTAAGACCTACATTCTGTCCTTCAAAGTCAAAGGAGCACAAATCAACAATGGCCGCGCTAATCTGCTTTACAGCGGATTAAAGAAGCTCGGCACAGGTGAGATCATCTCCAAGGGCGAACGCGGTGATGTGAAGCGCGACATCCGGGAAGTCCGCGAAAACAAAGTGGAAAGCGCCACTTACTCAGGAGGCTCCAACTGGGTGGATGTCAAAAAAGAATTCACAGTCAAATTTGACGAAAAAGAACTTGCCGATATCTCCGAAACCCAACCAGCGTTTCTTCGTTTTGTTTTTCAACTGACTCCAGGCTCTGGAATCGCGCAATTCGATGACATTAAGCTCACTGAAAAATAAGCCACAGGTAGTATCGCAGGTTTTCATTCCTGCCTTCCCCTGCGCATGAAGCTGAAAATCTTCCTCTTGCTTCTTTCAGCCTCGCTTGTTGGAACAGGAGTTTGGCTCAAACTGGAGGAACGAAAGGAAATCCTAGCCTCTGTCGAGGCTATCAAAAGGCGATGGATGCCCGACTTCGATCTGAATGAGATTTCCGAAGTGCTCGTTAAAACAAACACGGAGTCCCTTTTAATCAAAAAAGATGCCGAAATTTGGACTATTCAGGGTGAAACGCCACAAAAGGCCAATGTAGCGACTGTAGGGCAACTCGTTCAGCGCCTGAAAAACCTGAAGCCCAGCGAAGAGATTGCAGCTGGCCCCTCCCAATTTTCGAGTTTTGAACTCCTAGAACCCGATGGTGTTTCCCAAGGAACCGGCACACTGGTGGAACTGCGGGACAAGAATTCCAACCGCATTGCTGCGATCATCATCGGGAAGCAATCCTTCGAGCGCCCGGACCCGAAGTCACCCTTCCCCCCAGCTCCCAATGGTCGCTTTTTTGCGCCCGCAGGCTCCAAAGGTCCTATTGGCGTTGTTGCCGAAGGTTTCGACTCGATCAGCCCGAAAATCGAAGCTTGGGTGGAACGCCGCGAAACTCCCTGATAAATACGGCAGGCGTCCCTGTGATTGGCACGCCATTTGCTGCGAAAACGTCACGATGAATACCTTGGCCGCCCTTGAGCAATACAGCGCCCTCTGCGATGAACTGGATCTCTATATGAATGAGGAGAATTCTCATCTACGCGCAAACGGCAACGATCAACAACTTATCGTGGATCGCAAGCGCCAAATTCTGGCAAAACTGGAGGACGCACTCGGCTTTTTGCGTGCCGCCGGCCCGGTAAAAAGTGCCGATCACGCCGCCTCCTCGGAGGTTCGCAAACGCGTCCTCGCAAAAGTCCTCAAACTTCTCCTTCTCAGCCGCGAGAGCGAGCAACTCCTCCTGAAAAACTCCGTGCGCACCGCCCCAAGGATCGAAACTCCTCAGCCCACGCCAGCACGGTTGGCAACCGCCTATAAATCCCATAAACCCTCCCGCCCTGCAGCCACGCAGGCTGAGGGATCCTGGGTGGTCTGGTGACAAAAAAGCAGAGGCAACCGACTTTGCATACGACCTTCTCCCGGCAGCCAAGGCTTGCGGGCCTTTTTTTCCCGACCTAGTC
>JBIKUM010000144.1:0-7544 GCA_044347585.1 Terrimicrobiaceae bacterium | reverse complement strand
CTATGCAACACCGCATTTTTTCCGCCCTTTTTTTTGCGACATTTATGACCTTCTTCCTTCCATCGGCACATGCCGAGGAGAAGGAGGAGAAACCCAAAGACGGATATGTAAAAATTTTCAACGCCACCTATCGGAACGGCGTAGAAAAATGGGAAACTGGACTCAATCTGAAATTCCACGACGAGCCGCTCGCCAACGATGTGCGCGTGGGCGAAGGCGGACTCGTGCGGCAGATCACCTATAAACAAAAAGACACGGTGGATGTCTTTCGCAACCGCGAATACCTCAAAGTGCCCGCTCCCGCCAACGAACTGCCCGCTGCCAAGCTTTCCGCCACCTTCGAGGAGGGCAGCATCACGCTCCTCGTTGTGCATGGTGAAATAAGCCGCAGTGGGGAGAATGTGAAAATCACCGCCCTTCGCGAATTTCCTATTTCCGAGGAGTCCAACCGCCCAGGCCAAGCACGACTCGTCGTTGCCAATTTTCGCAATGGCGAGCCGGTCTACCTCTCAATCGGCAACTTGGAAGCATTCCCGCTCGCAGCAAATGAACAACGCGAAATCTTCCTCGCGCCAGGCGAGACCGAGATTTTTCTCATCCACAAGGAACTTGGAAAATCTGATTTCAAACGCCAACTCGCCGCCTTCAAATTCAAAGCGAACCACAACTACACCGGCATCATTTTTCCAGCGGCCGAAATTCCAACCCGCCCATCACTCCGCATCTCGGATTCCAATCAAGACTGGTCGGGCATCCGCGCCCCGAAGAAACAAGACGGGGAGTGATAACTTTCGATTCGCACGCGAGCTCCGCACTACCTCGCGCGTGACATCATTTCAAAATCACCACCTCTCCCGCAGTGAGCGGGGTGATGTGGCGGAGGCCTTGGACGAGGTATTCCTCGACGACGGCTCCATTTCCTTGCAGCAGGCGCAGACTGTCGGGAGCGGGACCACGCTGGATGGCGACGCGCTGGATATCCGGGCTGTGGCTGACTGTGACGAGCGGGAGGCCATCGGAGGTCGTAAGTTGAATGCCCTCCGGCCCGAATGTGGCTAGGAGAGCGACTTCATCATGCTTGCCGGTGAGCGGATTTTCATCCAAGCGGAAGCGGAGTGATGCGGGTTGAGGGACGGCACTTGCATTGGCACTGACCTGCCCGTCCACGAAACCAAAAGCCGAGGCGCCCTGAATCGATCGTTCCCATTCGATGGACCATCCGCCTTCAGGATTCCGCGAAAGAACCCGCAATCGCTGCAAACCGGGGGACTCCTCCAGAACAGAAAAGACATCGCTCGTGCGCGAGGCGCGAACCAAAGCGGGAAGCGGGTCTCCGGGCTTCGGGACGAGCGCCCGCAGGATGGCACCATCGAAATTCGCCTGCGCGACGACTGGCGAGGCGTCGGGGTCCATCGAAGCGCCGGCGAACCACAGCGTCTTGCCCTCTCCAAACGAGAGCGAAGTCACACTTGCAGGGAGCGGGATTTTTGAGAATGGCTCCCCAGAGGTCGAGAGCCACACAGCACCGTCGGCCGAGCCTGCGACGGCATTCTCTGCGGTGGCGAGGCTTTCAAAGCGGGCCGGAGCCGGAGCTTGCGAGGTCACGCCATCAAGCACCACGGTTTTGATGACATCGCCTTCGGAAAAAGAGACGCACTCATTGTCTGCGACAAGGGCCGTAGGGCGCGAGTCAACGGGAAATCCTGCCAAGGGAATGTCTCTGCCGTCATCGATGGAAAAGGCCAACCAACCTTGAGTTGAGTGCGTCACAGCAGCTCGGCTTGTGAGTGCAAGAAGGATGCTGGTTGCGCCCACGCTTTCGATTTCCCGGCTCCACAAAAACCCTTTCTCATTCGAATACCGTGCGCAGAACCCCTGATCTACCGCAGTGCGGCCCGTGAGCAGCAAGTCCCCACTGGGCAGCATCGCAAAATCCTCGATCCGGCGCGGCACGGGAGATTCCGCCGAGGAGACCCAGTCGTTGAAATGAAAGGCCTCGCCCTCCACTGCAACATCGCCGATGAGGTAGCCCCTTAAAAAATAGCGCCCGGCTGGCACCTTCTGCCCCGCATCGTCGCGGCCATCCCACTGGGTGATGTAACCGTTCAGCCCCATACGAAACGCCTCCTCGTCATCCATCGCATGGAGGATTCTCACCAGCTTTCCTGCTTTGTTGAAGACCCCCAGCGTGATCAATCCCTGCCCCGGCACAGCGAAGGCGACTTCCTGGGTCTCGGGCGGAGCCGCCTGGAGCAACGAGACAGCAAAAACCAATGCGAGCACGAAGGCGCATAACCTTGGGAGGGCCATCGTCCCGCATGGCCCAAATTTTTCCACGCAAGGTGGGAACTCACTTTCAGACACCTCCCACACCAAAGCCGCCCACCGCCCACGCCGCTTCGCGGCTGAAAAATCGGCCATGCGGGACGATGGCCCTCCCAGTTGGTGCGAAAAAATCACAGGTAGTGCTTCCAATTCAAATTCGGGAAAATGTTATCCCGCTCCTCGCAGGCAAGCAGCAATGCCTCGTTGCGCTCGCCGCTTTCCAGCATTTCGTGAAGTTTGTTGAAGCGCAGAATATGGTCTTTCGTGCGGCGCGTGGCGTAATCCACCGCCGTGCCGGTTTTCATCAGAAACGCCCAGTCGCTCGACTGCGCGAGGAGCAATTCGCGGGCGAGTTGTTGCAGGAGGCGCTTGGTAAAAACGGAGCGCGTGTTCCGATGCTCGCGCGCAGCAGCAGTCATGCGGCGGGCGGCGGAGTGGAGATGTGGGTAGATCCACGAGTTGCACCGGTCGAGCCAGACTTCCCAGTAGCCCTTGTTTCCCCAACTTGAAGGTGATGGACTCACCATTTGCTGCGTGGGATTTTCCTTCAAATAGGCCCCCGGCGTTGTGAGTCGGAATGTGTTTTGGTCGTAGGCCGCCTTGCGCAGAAAGAGATCTAGAAACTCGGGCCCCTCATACCACCAGTGGCCAAAAAGCTCCGCATCGAAGGGGCTCAGTATCACCGGATCAATCGGCAGCATCGATTTCAAATGCTCAAACTGCTGGATGCGGGCGTTCAGGAAATCCCCCGCATGATGGTCCGCCGCAGCCATCGCCCAGGCGCGATTGTAGACCTGCTTGCCCGGCGAGCCGGTGATGCGGTGGTATTTGAAGCCCGTGTTGCGGCGGCAGCCCATGTCGGGCAGCACGGTGCGGAGGTAGTCCTCCGGCAACTCCATGCCGATGTCTCGGTAAAAATCGCGATAGGCAGGATCTCCCGGATAGCCCTCGCGCGCGCTCCAGACCTGCTTGCTCGACTCGCGGTCGCGTCCAAAAACCGCCGGACCAGCAGGCGTGAAATACGGCGCGTAAATGGCAAAGCGCGGCCTCGGCTCGCCATACATGAGCCCATGGGCATCCACAACAAACCACCGCAGATTCGCCTCCTGCAACAGGGCGTCCACGCGGGGCACATACGCGCACTCGGGAAGCCAGATGCCCTCGGGATCCACTCCAAAGCACTCGCGGTGGTAGTCGCAACCAATCAAAATTTGCGCCCGCATCGCCTCCGGCACAACCTCCATGAGGGGCAGAAATCCATGCGTTGCGGCGCAGGTGATGATTTCAATAATACCATCCGCTTGGAGCTGAGCAAATGCCCCGACAATATCGCGGTTGATTTCCCGTGTGTAAAAATCCAACGCCTCCGTGAGCCGGGCGTGATAATGCCGCGCCACATCGCGCATCGCGGCGTCATGTGCCGTGCGTTCGATCTCCATCGCCGCCAACTCGACCCCTCGCGCCAGATATCTCTCGGCGCGCCCTTGCAGGAGGGAATCCCGCAACATCGCGCAAAGTGGAGGAGTGAGCGTAAAGGTGAGCCGCACAGGGGCCTTGTCGGCCACCAAGCGGCGCAGGTTTTTCAGAAGCGGAATGTAACACTCGACGATGGCCTCAAAGAGCCAGTCCTCCTCGAGAAATTCTTCGTGCTCTGGATGCCTCACCCACGGCAGGTGGGCGTGCAGGAGGAGGGCAAGGGAACCTTGATGCATGGCAACAGGACTACAGCATAGCCGTGGGTGCGAGCCCGACAAGCGCGCAAAGTTTCAATCGTTCCATCCGCTCCAAGCCAGAAGGCCCGCAAGCGCCCTAGCTCGGTGGCTCAATGCGTTTTTCACATCGGCGCCAAGCTGTGCAAAGGTTTCGCAATGGCCCTCCGGAACGAAGAGCGGATCGTAGCCGAATCCGCCCGCGCCTTTTTCCTGGTTGATGACCACGCCCTCGACCGATCCACTGAACGCCGCGAACTTGCGACCCGCTCGCGCCAGCACGATCACACAGCGGAAACGCGCCGAGCGTTCCTTGCCACGCACACCCTCGAGTTTTTCCAAAAGCAATGCACGGTTCGAGGCATCCGTCGCTCCCGGCCCCGAAAACCTCGCCGACCAAACGCCCGGTGCGCCATCAAGGGCATCCACCTCCAGACCGGAATCATCCGCAATCACCCACCCGTCAAAATGCCCCGACACAGCCAAGGCCTTGAGCGTCGCATTCTCCTCAAAAGTCACACCCGTCTCCTCCACCTCACCCACCACGGCGATTGTGGAGAGGTCCAACACCTCGAAGCCGGCACCGAGGATCTCCCGAATCTCAGCGACCTTGTGGGCGTTACGCGTGGATACAAGCAAGGTTTTGTTCATAGGTATTTGGATGACTCTCGAAGTAGCGGAGACAAAATCAATAAATGGACGACCTCAAGCCTCGCCGATTCCCACCGCCGCCCGCACGCGCTTCATGACCCGATCGGACACCTCGCGCGCCTTCGCGGCGCCGTCGGCCAAAACATGGTCGACAAAAGTAGGATCGGCTAAAATCTCCTCACGCCTCACGCGGAAGGGTGCGAAGTATTCCCAGATTCCAGCAAAGAGCCGCTTCTTCAAATCCCCGTAACCCGTGCCGCCATTCAAGAACGCATCAAGCATGGACTGGTAATCCCCCGGCGAGGCCACGAGTTTGTAGAGGTCGAGAATCACGGAGCCTTCAGTGGGCTTGGGCGACTCGACCGCTGTCGAATCGGTTTTGATGCCCATGATTTTTTTGCGCAGCGCCGCCTCGGGGGCGAAAATTTCAATCGTGTTGTGGTAACTCTTGCTCATCTTCGCCCCATCCAGACCGGGCACGACAGCGGTTTCATCGCGAATGCTCGGCTGCGGGAGTTTGAAAATCTCGCCGAAGGTTTCGTTCATCTTGACCGCGATGTCGCGGGTCACTTCCAAGTGCTGTTTCTGATCCCGGCCAACAGGAACCAGGTCGCTGTCACAAATCAAAATATCGGCCGCCATCAGCACCGGATATGCAAACAATCCATGCGAGGCCGCCAGACCGCGGGCGGTCTTGTCCTTGAACGAGTGACACCGCTCCAGGAGGCCCATCGGAGTGACCGTGCTCAGAATCCATGACAACTCGGTGACGGCAGGCACATCCGAGTGACGAAAGAAAACCGCCCGAGCCGGATCCAGGCCACAAGCAAGGAAGTCCACCGCCAATTCCCGCACATTGGCCCGTAGCGCGACGGCATTATGCACCGTGGTGAGCGCATGGAGATCCGCTATGAAATAATACGCCTCACCCTGTTCCTGAAGCTCGATCGCAGGCTTCATCATGCCGAAATAATTTCCCAGGTGAAGGGTTCCCGAAGGTTGAATGCCGGAAAGAATACGCATCCAGCGTAAATACCATGTCCGCGCGCCGGAGAAATCCTTCTTTTTTGAAAAGGATTTGAAACGGCATTCCCTGCCGCTATCGTCGCGCGCAAACCTACTTTCCTCGCCGCAAGCGCAATGAAAAAACTCATCATCACCACTGTTCTCAGCGCCTTCCTTTGGACCTCACAAGCCGCTGAGAGCTACATCATCATCGACAATCAGACCGGGACTATTCTGGATTCCAAAAACAAGAATGCGAAAGTCCAGATCGCCAGCCTGACCAAGATCGCCACGGCGCTCGTGGCTCTCGACTGGGCGGATCTCAGCAAAGCAGACCTCGCCGCACTCGCAGAGGTGCCCGCGAACGCCACGGCAGATGGCGCGGTGAGCACCGTCGGCCTTCAACCCGGCGACTCGGTGAGCCTGCGCGACCTCATCTACTGCGCCCTCTTGGCTTCGGACAACATCGCCGCCCACACGCTTGCGAACCACATCGGCGCGCAGATCGCCAATCCCCAAGAACTCCCTCCTGTGGAAAATTTCGTCGCCCACATGAACGCCCTCGCCCGGACGCTGTTCATGAAGCGAACCCTTTTCCTCAATCCCTCGGGAATGGATCACCGCACCGACATCGCCACGCCCTACTCGACAGCGGAGGACCTCGCGCGCCTTGTCCGCTACGCCTATAACAACGCCGGCTTCGCTTTCTATGTGTCCCAAAAATCCCGCCAGATTCATATTTTCCGGGGCGGCCTCGACACACCTATCGAAATCAACAACACCAACGAACTCTTGGGCAAAGACGGCATCGACGGTGTCAAAACCGGCCGCACCCGCCGCGCGGGCGATTGCCTCATCCTTTCATCCGAGCGTCCACCGGAGTCCCAACGCGAAGGCGAAACAGTCTTCATCACCCCACGCCGGATCAATGTCGTGCTCCTGAACTCCCCGAACCGCTTCGGCGAGGGACAGTCCTTGGTTAATCAAGGCTGGAGCCTATACGACGCCTGGGCCGCCGAAGGCCGCCCAACGAAGAAATCCACCAGTCTCTAAGCCGCTTACATGGAGCGCAAACGCATTGGAATTCTCACCAGCGGCGGTGACTGCCCCGGCCTGAATGCCGTTCTCCGCGCCGCCAGCCGCGCCTCCGAGAAACTCGGTTGGGAACTTATCGGCTTTCAGGATGGCTTTGAAGGCCTCCTCTCGCCCGCAACGCATGTCATCCTGGACCGCCGCGCCACGGCAGGCATCATGCACCTCGGTGGCACACTCCTCGGCACTGTCAACAAAGGCCAATTCATCTCGCGCGGCAATGGCCGCCAAGGATCCTTCATCCCGGCCGAGGTGCTCGGCAAAACACGACAGACATTCCAATCCCTGAATCTCCATGGACTCATCGTTGTCGGAGGCGACGGATCGCTGAACACCGCACTCCAGATGCACCATGCGGGACTGCCAGTCATTGGAGTTCCAAAGACCATCGACAACGACCTCGAGGCCACCGACATGACATTCGGCTTCGACTCCGCCGTCGAATGTGTAGCCAGTTCCCTCGACCGCCTGCACACCACCGCCACCAGCCACAAACGCGTCATGGTGATCGAAGTCATGGGCCGCCACGCAGGCTGGATCGCCCTCCACGGCGGACTTGCCGGCGGTGCAGACATTATTCTCATCCCGGAGATTCCCTTTGAGTTTTCAAAAGTGGCCGCCGAAGTCCTGCGTCGCGAAAAAGAAGGTGCCAAATGCACCATGGTCGTCGTCGCCGAAGGAGCGAAACCAAAAGACGGGAAGGTCTCTCGACTCCAATCCGCCACCGGCGAAAACCGCCTCGGTGGCATTGCCGAAATCGTT